>NZ_JBFTNT010000017.1:0-39104 GCF_056397585.1 Pedobacter sp. 05L430
GAATTTAACCTCTCTGGATCCCGCTTTTGCACGCAACCAAAATGCTTTATGGATGATTAATCAGGTATTTAATGGATTGGTACAGGTTGACAGTAACCTTAACATAATGCCTTGTATCGCAAAAACATGGCAAATATCTACAGATGGACTAACATATACTTTTAACCTCCGCAACGATGTGTATTTTCACAACGACCCCATTTTCCCCAACGGAAAAGGCAGAAAAGCCATAGCTGCTGATTTTGTTTATAGCTTTTACCGTCTCATCGATCCTAAAGTTGCGTCTTCAGGTGGCTGGATATTTAGCGACAAAGTAAAAGACATCAATAATTTTGTAGCAATAAATGACAGCACTTTTCAGGTTAAACTCATAAAGCCATTCCCTGCTTTTATGAAATTACTTACCACTCAATATTGTTCGGTAGTGCCAAAAGAAGTTGTAGATCATTATGGCAAAGATTTTCGAAGCCATCCAATTGGAACAGGGCCTTTTAAGTTTAAATATTGGAAAGAAGATGAAATACTGGTATTGCTCAAAAATGAAAATTACTGGGAAAAAGCAGGCAATACCAAACTACCTTATCTCGACGCAGTAAAGGTCTCCTTTATCACAGATAAGCAAAGCGCATTCATGAACTTCCTTAAAAAGGATCTCGACTTCTTTGACAAGGTAGACGGCAGCTATCGCGATGACATCTTAACAAAAAGCGGAAAGATGACTGCAAAATATAAAGGCAAATTCAACCTCAGAAAGAGCCCTTACCTTTGCACAGAGTATGTAGGAATACTTGTCGACACCAATATAGCCATTGCCAAACGCTCTCCATTAAAATACAAAAAAGTAAGGCAGGCCATAAATTACGCCATTGATAAGCCTAAACTAATCAAATATTTACGTAACAGCATAGGCATACCGGCAACTTCTGGCTTCATTCCTCAAGGCATGCCCGGGTTTGACAGCACAGCAGTAAAGGGGTATCACTATGAACCAGAAAAAGCTGCAGTGCTGTTAGCAGAAGCCGGCTTTCCAAATGGCAAAGGGATGCCACAGGTTACCCTCAGCACTTCTACTACTTATAAAGATCTTATAGAATTCATACAAGGTGAATTGGCCGCAATCGGTATTAAGGTAAAAGTAGATGTAAGCCCCAATGCAAGCTTAAGGGACCTCATGTCAAAAAACGAAGTGAATTTTTTCAGAGGTTCCTGGATAGCAGACTATCCGGATGGCGAGAATTATCTTGCCATGTTTTATTCTAAAAACAAAGTCCCTAATGGTCCAAATTACACAGCCTACTACAATAACGATTTTGACAGGTTATTTGAACAAAGTTACTATGTTAGCGATAATGCAAAACGCTATCTTCTTTATCAAAAAATGGATCAAATGGTAATTGATTATGCAAACATAGTTCCCATTTATTATGATCAATCAGTAATTATGACGCAAAATAACATTAGTGGGTACAATATGAATCCGCAAAACCTAATGATTCTTAAAACGGTAAAAAAGAATTAAGATCCCCATCATCTCGCTACCTCGTTAGTCCGTCATCTCTCCTATCGTCGAGATGACGGCAACTTTACACAATTTGCAATTCGCAATATCAATTATTGCACACCACCTCCCATTCCGCCTTGCTCTTCTTTCTTCAAGTCGTCATTTTTAATAGATTTCTTTTGAGTAAACTTAAGCTTACCAAAGTTATAGCTAAAGTTTAAACCAAAAGAGCGCAACGGATAATGGATATCAGTATTCTGTGTTGATGTTGCAGTATTATTTACAGTCTTAATATTCAAATCTCTGCTAAACGGATTCAATACATTTAAGCCAATAGTTGCTTTTTTATTAAGAATCTCTTTTTTCACGGCACCACCATAAAAATACATTGCATCAGTTTTTCCCTGAAAAGTCCTTCTTGGCGAGTTAATTACCCCCCAAAGTTCAGTACTCCACCCTCCAGTCAAAGCATATGCTGATCTGGCAAAAGCAGTATAATTAACAAAAGTTCCGGTATTTATATTATTATTTGCATTGCTTACATCGTAGGTATTCATTCCAAAATTGGCCATTAAGGTCCATTTCGGTTTAGGGTTGTATGAACCGAAAACGTTAAAACCATACGATTGACTGGTACCTACGTTGGTATAAGATGTTAAGTTTTTGTTTACCCCATCTTCTACAATCGGACTGATAAAACTTTCAATCACATTCTTTGTATTGCGGTAAAATACTGAGGCATTAATTACAGAACCTTTAATAAAGGTTGAGTATCCCACTTCAATGTTATCACTCAACTCTGGCGACAATTCAGGGTTACCCTGCATCGGATTATAAATATCACTTTCATTTCTAAAAGGATTCAAATAAAACAAACTAGGTCTCTGTATCCTGCGGTTATAACTCACCTTAACAGTGGTCATCCCCTTTAAAGTCTGCGATAAAACTAAGCTCGGGAACAGGTTAAAATAGTCATTTTTAAAGGGCAAAATGTTACCAGCCAATCCATCAATTTTAGTATACTCAGCTCTTAAACCGGCTTTGGCAGTAATTTTTTTAGTTAGTTTAAAACCAAGCACACCATAAGCAGAACCTACATTCTGATCGTAGTCAAAATCCTGGGCATTCTGATCATAGTCACTTATAATGTTCCTAAAAATACCTTTCAACCCGGTTTCAAGTGTGGTTGTTTTACTAAAAGGATAAGTATAATCAGTTTGCAAAGTGTACTCATTATTTTTACCCGTATTGCCTCCAATTAAAGTAAAATCTGGCACACCCTCGCTTACAAATCTATTGGTAAAATCACTGGTATTTCTTCCTCGCGAAAGCTGTGCAGAAACACTCAATTCTTCACCTTCCTTTTTACTTGTTTTCCTGTAATCTACGTTCCAGTCCATGTTATTGAACCCCATATCCATATCTCTAATATTCTGAGAAAAAACATTATTGGTCAATATATCAGAGCTGCCTGGCCCTCCATTAGAGAATCTGTTAAATTTAACCGTAGAACTAATGTTGTGGTAACTGTTAAAATCATAATCCAAACCAGCACTCCCGTTGTATCCAACTCTGGACCATTTAGAAAAACCATTCTGCGAAACGGTATTTGTAACCCCATCTACAACAGAACTATTAAACACAACAACCTTCGAATTCTGTGGATAAGCATGATTTACACCTAGATTACCTGTTAACGATAAACGGCCTGTTTTAGCATTTAAATTAAACGCGCCATTATTTGAACGTGTACCGGCCGATGTATTTATACTTCCACTGACACCTTCAGCAGTTTTCTTTTTTGTGATGATATTGATGATACCACCCGAGCCTTCAGCATCGTATTTTGCAGAAGGGCTTGTAATTACTTCCACACTTTTGATCTGCTCAGCAGGAATCATTTTCAAAGCATCAGCCACACTGTTTGCCATTGTTCCTGAGGGTTTTCCATTTATCAAAACACGAACTGCACTTCCGCGCAACTGCACATTTCCGTTTATGTCAACAGAAAGCATAGGTACTTTACGCATTACATCAGTTGCATCTCCACCGGCATTGGTAATGTCGGCCTCAGCATTGTAAACCAATTTATCAACCTTATTCTCAATCAAAGATTTTTCTCCCACAATTGCAACCTCTTTCAGGTTACTTTCTGTAGGGCTTACATAAATAGTTCCTGCGTTTAAATCAGGTTTTTCCGGGCTCGTCTTAACCGATATAGATTTTGTTTTATAGCCCATAAACCCAATAGAAAGCTTATATTGGTCGGGCGCAACATTTTGCAAAACTATTTTACCTTTCTCATCAGTTACTCCTCCATTTACAGATTTATTATCAGCTGTTTTTATTAATGATACTGTTGCATAGTCAATAGGTTTTTTGGTAAGCGAGTCTAAAATCAATGCTGTAATACGTCCAGTCACTTTAGGTTTTTGTGGTGCCCCACCCAAAGAAAACTGCGCATTAGCATTCAGCATTAACCCCAATCCCGCAAATAGTAGTATAATTCGTTTCATAAAAATTTTATTTCTTCAATTAGTCTGCGCAAAATCGGTTTTGTTACACTTTTTATCAATAGAAATTAGATTATCTGCAAACGGGAAGCGGTGAAATGCTCCTTTTTATCGGCTAAAAGCTTCAGCCAACAATTCATAAGAGCGTAATCTGGCATTATGATCAAAAATATGTGACGTAGCCATAATCTCATCAACTTCTGTCTGATCCAGAAATTGCTGCAAATCCGCTTTTATCGTTTCCTTGCTTCCTGTAAAAGTACAAGCCAGCATTTGTCCTGCCTGCTCTTCCTCATAATCTGTCCATATTCCCTCCATGCTATCAACAGGAGGTTGCAAAAGTCTGCGCTTTCCGGTTACAATTCCTCTAAACAATTGATACAACGAAGTGGCAAGTTTATTAGCCTCCGCATCAGTATCTGCAGCAACAACGTTTACACAAGCCAATACATATGGTGCAGCCAAATGCTCAGAAGGTTTAAAGTTCTTTCTGTATATATTTATTGCCGTAAGGAACTGAGCCGGGGCAAAATGACTTGCAAAGGCATACGGCAAACCCAATGCGGCAGCCAAATGTGCACTATCAGTACTCGATCCCAATATCCATATCGGAATATCAAGTCCTTCACCAGGAATTGCCCTTACATTACTTCTGTGATTATCTGGCGATAAATAGGCTTGTAACCTCAGTACATCTCCCGGGAAATCCTGAGCAGCATGCATACGCTCACCTCTAATTGCCGCGGCCGTTGCCTGATCTGTGCCTGGTGCTCTTCCCAATCCTAAATCTATTCTATCAGGATATAGTGAAGCAAGAGTACCAAATTGTTCAGCTATAATTAAAGGCGAGTGATTCGGCAACATTATACCACCAGCACCTACTCTTATTTTTTTTGTTCCACCGGCTATGTGGCCTATTACTACCGATGTTGCTGAACTGGCAACACTAATCATATTATGATGTTCGGCCAACCAATACCGGTTATACCCCCAATCTTCAGCATGGCGGGCAAGGTCTAAACTTTTCTTAAAGGTATCGGCTGGGGTCTTGCCCTCAACAACAGTTGCAAGATCTAATACAGAAAAAGGAATGGTGTTCAGTAATTTTTTCATATTGCTTAAAAGTAGGCTGCAAAACTACACCCTATTTAAGCGAAACTTCATTTTCTAATCACTATATGACTTTAAATCCACGGAACTTCCAAAAGCAGGCAACTATTTAAAAGCCGCTAACGTATCTGTGAATATAAAGCTTAAGTAAAACCTAAATTACAAACATCATGAAAACTTATCTAACAAGTCGTGTTTGCATTTTTATAGCCATAACCGGGATCTTTTTTCTGCTTTTCTTTATCTGCAAAGTAGGTTAAACCATGCCTAACTCAATAAGCGCTTGTACTAACCTGAATTTGCTCTTATTCACAAAATATCTTTCAACTAATTCTTTTGCTTGTTGCCTATCCATTCAATTTTAGTGTTCATCAATAACTAAACGAGTGAAGGGATCCTTTAGGATAAAGAAATTTAAAAATTAGAATTACAATGTTAGAAATCCAAATGTTTATATATTTGCAACTATTTATAATAAGTCTAAATAAAATTTAATATGTATGCTTAAATCTCTAACTCTATTTTTATCTATCCTTACAGTGCAGGCATTTGCCCAAACTGGTACCATTAAAGGCACAGTAACCACTTCTGATGGTAAACCTGCTGAATTTGTAAATGTTGTTCTGGCCGGAACAAATAAGGCCAGCGTAGTAAACGAAGCTGGCAATTATACCATAAACAAAGTTCCTGCAGGAACTTATACGTTAACTGCAAGTTTTACCGGGCTTCTCACACAAAAAAGCACAGTAACAGTAACAGCCGGAGAAACCAGCGTAGTCAATTTTACTTTGACAGAAGACAACCGGCAATTACAGGAGGTTGTTGTAAACAGCAACAGCCGGCAAACAAATAAGGAAACCGATTATGTTGCCCGGATGCCATTAAAAAATCTCGAGAATCCGCAAGTATATAACGTTGTCGGCAAGGAGTTAATGAAAGAACAGCTGATGACCGACGTTAAGGAGGTTTTCAGGGCTGCCCCCGGCGTTGCGCCAACTGAATATGTTACCGGAAGCTTTGCTGTCTTATTCAGAGGCTTCACCAACTTCGATTACGCAAGGAATGGAATGGCAACATCAGTTTACAGATCTGGAACAGAAATAGCAAATCTGGAACGCGTAGAATTAATTAAAGGTCCATCAGGTACGCTGTTTGGCTCGCAAATATCCACATTTGGTGGTGCAATAAATCTGGTCACCAAAAAACCTTATGCAGCCTTTGGAGGCGAGATAGATTATAGCATGGGAAGCTTTGATCTAAGCAGGGCTACTATTGATCTGAATACACCACTAAATAATGAAAAAACAGTATTACTGAGATTCAATGCCGTAAAGCATCAGCAAAACAGTTCAAACGAATATGGCAAAAATAAAAGATACGTTATTAGCCCCAGTCTATCTTACCAGGCCAGCGACCGCCTTTCATTCCTGTTCGATTTTGAATATTTTAACAGTGATGCAAACCGCCTGGCATATACATTACTTTTTGGAGATCAAGTGCCTTTTAAATCTGCAAAAGATATTCCGCTTGGCTTTAAAAAATCTTTTTTCCAGAATGATCTGCTTAGCGACGCAGAGGCCACAAAATATTTTGGACAGGCCAAGTATCAGATTAGTAAAAACTGGACATCAACTACAGGCGTATCTCATGTAAATGAATTTTTAAACCACAGCTATCAACCTTATGTAGAATGGACTAATGCAACCACGGCCAAAACCAGTATCAGGCATTTTGGTCCAAGAGAAAGAACTTACGCAAATATCCAACAGAATTTTAACGGAAGCTTTAATACCGGTAAAATTCATCATAACATATTGATTGGTGCCAGTTATGAATTCAACGATGAAACACTTACTTACAAAGCCCTTGAACTCGACGAAATAGACATTACCCAGCCTTTCGAAAAATCGGGCCTGAGCAGGGTAACCGGTCTTTTGGCAGATAATTCAATAGCCTCATCTACTGATGCATACGGAGGAAACTCTTTTGGTGCATACGTTTCTGACGTGATCAACTGGACCGGCCGTTTGTCTACCATGTTAAGCTTGCGTTTTGATCGTTTTAAACAAACCTACGAAGGGGGCTTTGTTCAGCCATCACTTTCTCCCAAGCTAGGAGTTGTGTATCAGCTGGTGAAAGACAAAGTATCTTTATTTGGGAACTTTATGAATGGTTTTCAAAACCAGGGTCCACTTGAACAGCCTGATGGCAGTCTGTTTAAACCTAAACCCGTTTTTGCCAACCAAATGGAAGGCGGTGTAAAAGCCGAATTACCGGGCGGCGTGCTTGGTGGGAGTATTAGCTACTATCATATTGGTATCGACAATGCTTTGCGTACAGATGATGCACTATATAGTTTTCAGGATGGCAAGCAAGTGAGCAAGGGAGTAGAAGTAGAGCTTACTGCTAACCCTCTAACCGGCCTGAGTATTGTAGCCGGATACGGATATAATGAAAATAAATATACTAAGGCTGATGCATACGAAGGTAAGCTTGCGACTCAAGCACCCAAACATATCGTTAACTATTGGCTGAACTATCGTCTGCCTTTTGAAAGTATTAAAGGTATTGGAGTGGGTTTTGGAGGAAATTATATTGGCGATTCGTATCTTAATTCAAGCAATACTTATACCATTCCGGCGTATCATATTATTAATGCCGCTGTTTCTTACCAAAAGGAGAAATGGAAATTTGGTTTTAAATTAAACAACATCTCTAATGTAGAATAC
The DNA here is from genome assembly GCF_056397585.1 of Pedobacter sp. 05L430. NCBI lineage: Bacteria > Pseudomonadati > Bacteroidota > Sphingobacteriia > Sphingobacteriales > Sphingobacteriaceae > Pedobacter > Pedobacter sp. 05L430. The sequence continues at coordinate 7,854 of NZ_JBFTNT010000017.1, forward strand.
TGGGATTTGGTAGGAAACCCCCAATTTACCAGAAACTTTGTAGCTAACTTCTCTTTCAAATTTTAAGTTACTTTTAGACTCATTGGCCCTTTTTTGGGCAATTTACAATTGTCATCTCCTTTGGTAACCAAAGGAGATGACAATTGTAAATTAATAAATTGCTTCGAAGTCTAGCATAACTCCATTCTTGTCATACCTGCCCTTACTGTTAAAAACCTGGAAGAACTTATTCACAGCGCCGGATATGATTGTGCCGGCATCGTCCGTTTGAATCTTTACACCACTTCTGTACAAGAATTTTTTAGTACATGCACAGACGTATACAAGGATTTTTTGCAGAAGTATGGCATAAGGCAAGCTACAACCTTACTGGAAGTCAAAGGTCTTTTTGCAACCCTAACAGTCGAACTAGAAGCTACTGTAGTAAAATAGAGAAAAAGCCAGCAAGTGTACGCTCATTTGCTGGCCTTTCCTTTTTCTGGTGTTTTTACAGCAAACTAACCAGCTCTGCAATCCTGTTGGAAATTCCAACTTCATTATCATACCAGGCGACCACTTTAACCAATTTACCGTTAGTTTTGGTCAAACTACCATCTACAATCGAAGAATGTGTGTTTCCTAAAATATCTGAAGATACCATCGGTTCTTCTGTATATTCCAGTATACCTTTAAAAGTGCTTCCTGCATAGGATTTAAATAAGTTATTCAATTCATCGGCAGACACCTCCTTATTTAAATTTACCGATAAATCCACGATAGATGCATCAATTACCGGAACACGATAAGAATATCCATCCATTTTACCTTTTAAGTTAGGAAGCACATCACCAATAGCTTTGGCGGCACCCGTAGTGGTAGGGATAATAGAATATGATGCTGCGCGTGCTCTTCTTAGGTCTTTATGAGGTGCATCTTGCAAGTTTTGATCAGCAGTAAATGCATGAACAGTTACCATATACCCAGATTCGACACCAAATTCCTTATCAAGAATTGCTAATATTGGGGCAATGCTGCCTGTGGTACACGATGCTGTAGAATAGATCAGGTCGTCCCCTATCAGCTCATTATTCACCCCGTGTACAATCGTTTTCACCCCTCCTGTGGCAGGTGCTGTAATCAATACTTTTTTTGCACCTGCATGGATATGTGATTGTGCAGAACCCTTATCGGTAAACCTGCCTGTTGATTCTATTACCACATCTATCGCCAGGTCTTTCCATGGAAGCTTTTCAGGATCTTTTTCACTCAATAACTGTATGCGTTTTCCATTTGCAATGATCATATCCCCATCACTGGTTACCTCTCCGGGGAACCGACCATGTGCCGTATCATATTTAAGTAAGTGGGTAAGTGTTTTGATGTCTGTAAGGTCATTTACTGCGACAACTTCTATTTCTGGTCTATTTTGTAATGCCCTAAGGGTCATTCTGCCGATGCGGCCGAATCCGTTAATTGCTATTTTCATGTTGTTGTGATTAATTTGTTCTATATAAATTCGATTGAGAACTATCATTAATGCCAGGCGATTGAAGTGATGTCCTGAATGCGCGGCGATAATCGGATGGTGTAGTCATTAAATGCCTCAGAAATGTACGCCTCATGGAGACAAGATTATTAAGCCCGCATTTTTCAGCTATACTTTCAATAGAAACATCGGTATCTTCCAAATATTTCCTGGCCATTTCCACCCTTAGCTTTTCTATGAACTTGGCAGGTGGCAAACCTGTTTGCTTATGAAAAACCCTCGTAAAGTTCCTTGGGCTCATATTTAAATGTTCGGCCATCCGCGTTACATCCAAAGGCTGAGCCAGGTTCTCATTAAGCCATCCGTATAATTTCTGTGCAATATTGGTGCTTTCGTAAGCTGGCAATAGGTTGCCAAACTGGGCCTGAAAACCAGGTCTCGACAAGTAAAACACCAATTTGCGTGCTACTTGAATAGCGATATCCTTGCCGTGATCTTCCTCTACTAAAGCAAGAGCGAGATCTATGCCTGAAGAGACCCCTCCTGAAGTATATATCCTCCCATCCCCCATATAAAATGGATTAGTATTGACCTCAACAAGTGGGTACTCTTTCTTTAACCGATCACTCAACTGCCAATGTGTGGTTGCTTTTTTTCCATTTAACAATCCTGCTTCAGCTAAAACAAAAGCACCACCGCAAACTGACCCAATCCTGCTGTTACTTTTTTCATTGATGGTCGATAGCCAATTACAAAAAGTAGCGTATTCTGATTTTCCTAAAGTTTGAAAGTCATTTCCAGCTACGATAACAATGTCGATAGGTGTTGTAATTTCCAGGGCACTCTGCTGGCAAACCAGTTCCGCCCCAGCTAAAGTCGGTATGTGCTTCTTTAAGGTTGGAGATGCGATTACAACATCATAACCATGTTTAGAACCAGATAAGTATAAACACTTGTCTGCATTGGTAAAAACATCTACAGGACCCGAAAAATGGAGTAAGGTACGACCAGACATCGGTACGATTACCACTTTTTTCTTTAACTGATTCCTAATGAGAGCAGATTCATCGTCATTCATATAACAAATATACAGGGTAATATATTTGTCTCAAAGGACATATTTTATACAATTTAGGACAAAAAATTTATATATCAGATATGGATATAGGCTGATAATATGAATTTCTCCATCGTTTTACTTTAGAAGCGCAATGCTTGCTTCAAGTTCAGATATTTCTTTTTCTCTCTCTTCAATTAAAGTTGTTTGGTTATTAACATCTTTCTTCAGATCAGATATTTCGAGTTTTATTTCAAATGTCTGAGTTTCCTTTCCCAGGTCATTAACGAGATTTTGAACTTGTTTCAAGTTACGTTGTTGATCTGCCAAACTCGTCTTTGCCGCCCCTAATGACTCGGTTAACTCCTTAATTTCCATGATTTTTCAATTAACTCACAATGTACGCATAATAAACCGTTAAAAAATTAAGGTAAAATTCTATCTTGCATTATGAGATTACTTTTTAAATACCTGCTTTTTTTAGCTGTAATCCAATTTACAGCAGTTGTACAGCCTTTATTTGCCCAGGAAATAACAGCAGTTATCCCAGGAGATTTTGCCGACCCCTCAATTATCCGAAAAGGCAATGAATACTATTCCATCGGTACTTCCTCAGAGTGGGGCCCACACTTTCCAATATTTAAATCCACCAATTTAAAAACCTGGAAACAAACAGGCTATGTTTTCAAACAAGCTCCTGATTGGGCAAATGCTTCTTTCTGGGCTCCAGAATATTATTACCACAATAAAACCTATTTTATATATTACACGGCACGACGTAAAAAAGACGGTGTTTCTTGCATCGGAGTGGCCACTTCCAAATATCCTGATAAAGATTTCAAAGATCACGGAATCATTATTGAGTATGGTAAAGAAGCTATAGATGCGTTCGTATTTAACGACAAAGGCCAGCTATACATAACCTGGAAAGCCTATGGTTTAGACGGTAGGCCAATAGAAATACTTGGCAGTAAGCTGGCTAACGATGGACTATCCTTAATTGGCGATGCATTTACAATGATGAAAGACGAGAAGGGCATCGGTCTTGAAGGACAAAGCTTCCTTAAAAAAGACGATTATTATTACATGTTCTACTCTGTTGGAAATTGCTGTGGCAGTAAATGCGATTATAATGTTAGAGTCGCCAGATCTAAAACCTTTCGGGGACCATATGAAAACCATCCAAAAAACCCACTATTATATGAAAATGAATGGTGGAAATGCTCCGGACATGGCACTTTTGTAAACAGTCCTGATGGGAAATACTACTACATTTACCATGCTTATAATAAAGCCAGCAGTGTTTTCACCGGACGCCAAGGTATGCTTGCAGAGCTAACTTGGTCAGGCAAAAATGAGTGGCCAGAGTTCAAAGAATTATCACCTGCGCCAGGTAACCCGTCAGCCAATAATTTCAAGGCTAATTTCTCTACACAAAATCCATCTGTAGAGTGGCAATGGGATTTCAGAAACTCCACACCTAAATTAGCACAACAAAAAGGGAACCTTTATTTATCAGGCAATATTAAAAAAGAAAACAATGCTGGTATTGCGCTAACTATCCGTCCCGCTCATTTGAACTACGAAATGACCACGACCGTTGTGAATCGCAACAACGCTTTAAAAGGCCTGGTAGTTTATGGAGATGCAAATGCCGCAACAGGCATTGGAGTAGTAGGCAATAAAGTTCAGTTCTGGATGGTAAAGGATAATAAAGAAACTGTTTTAAATATAGCTACAATTGACAATCCTGAAACCCCTATTCAATTAAAAATGCTGGTAAAACCTGACTTCACCTGTCGTGTATACTGGAGACAAAAATCGAAAGACTGGAAAGAATTATCCGTAGATGATAAAGCATATTCAATAGATTTTCTTCCCCAATGGGATAGAAGTCCGCGACCTGGCCTAAATTTCAAAGGAGCCTCTACAGCAAATGCCCAATTCTCGTCCTTTGAACTTAACTATTTAGAAAAATAATGGACTTACTTAACTCCATCCGGAAAATTGATACAAGCTCCCTGGTAGATCGCGTGGAGACAAAACTTGTTGAGCTTCTTCAGGCGAAACAACTTAAAATTGGAGATAGTATTCCTACCGAGCTCGAGCTTTGCTCTTCTTTGGGTGTAAGCAGAACTGTTGTAAGAGAAGCGCTATTACGATTAAGAATGATGGGCCTAATCGACACTAAAAAGAAAAAAGGCACCGTAATTACAAGCCCTGATATTTTTGGCATACTCAGCAAAAGTATGAACCCATATATTCTGGACGAGGAAACTTTAAAAGAAATCTTTGAGATAAGATTAACACTTGAAATTGGAATGGCCGACTTCTTATTTCGAAACATCACACCTAAGGACATCAAAGAATTAAAAGCCATTGTCGAAAATGAGCCGGCAATGGCCAAAGATTATCTTTTTGAAATTGATCATGAAATAGCCTTTCATTCCAAACTTTATGAAATAACGGGGAACAAAACCATGAAGAAATTTCAGAAAATGCTACTCCCAATATTTGACTACGTAAACAACAGTGGCATGCTCAAGAAACCAACTACTTATGGAAAGTTTGTTTCGCACAAAGGGCTGGTTGATATCCTGGAAAACGGTTCTCCTGAATTATTCAGAAATGCGATGCGCAATCATCTTGAAAACCATTTTCTAAGATTATCTTAATTACTTGCTTCTTTAGGTGCCTGCTTATAAAGGCCTATTTCCGCAATAGCAGGATTTAACCTCGATGAAACAATCCTTAATCTTATTTCAGAAGCTGTAACAGGAGCAAAACGCAACAGGCGCTTATAACCTATGGTAGTGCCTTTTGCAGCTTCCTTCCACTCATCCCCTGCTTTATATTCTAAAACAAAGTTTTCTACTCGCTGTCCTATCCTCAAATTCTCCTGCAATAGCAACAAATCAAACTTCTTTGATTTTGATAATTTAAGATCAATAACAACCGTACTGTCACCAGGTTTGGTAGCCCAAACTGTATTATCTTTGCCATCAAACAATACACTTGATTTTTTTGCATTGCTGCCTTTAACTACTGCACCTGCCAGCAAGTTTACTGCAAATGTATTGTCCTTTTGTTTCTTAAAACCCTGCAACGACTTAATATCGCTATCACTAATCAAGCCTCTGGTATCTGGAGGTATGTTCAATAGCAAAACGCCATTCCTTCCAACCGAGCTGTAATAGATATCCATTAATTTCTCCGGAGATTTAACATCCTTGTCTTCGGTAGTATGATAGAACCATCCTGGACGGATTGAAACATCGATCTCTGCAGGGTACCATACCAGACTTTTTGCTTTTGCAATTTTTGATCTGCTGCCCAAGTCATTTGCCATCATATCTCTCGGTGCGAATTCAACTTTCTGCTGCGAGTTTTCAGCTATTTTTTCGGTCTTTAGTTCATCACCAGGCACAACACTCCATTCAGTCTCCCTGCCATAGCCGCTTTCCGTTCCTACCCATCTTACATCTGGTCCTGAAACCGCAATAGTAGCCTTAGGTTGCAGTTTACGAATCAACTCATACCATCTGTTATACTCATAAACCTGTTTTTTACCGGAAGGGCCCTCGCCGTTTGCACCATCAAACCAAACTTCATCTATCTGTCCATATTGAGTTAACAATTCCGTAAGCTGGTTAATGAAATAGTTATTGTATTCCATGCTACCAAAATATTTCGAATTGCGATCCCATGGGGACAGATAAATTCCAAATCCGATACCGAATTCCTTACATGCATCAGCGGTTTCCTTTACAACATCTCCTTTCCCTTCTTTCCAGGGACTATTTTTTACAGAATGTTCTGTGTATTTACTTGGCCACAAACAAAAACCATCGTGGTGTTTTGCTGTTAAAATAATTTGCTTAAAACCGGCTTCCTTACAAACCTTAACCCACTGCCTCGCGTCCAGATCTTTCGGATTAAATATTTTAGGGTCTTCAGATCCATCCCCCCATTCTTTATTGGTAAAGGTATTTATCCCGAAGTGTATAAAAGCGGTTAATTCTAACTGCTGCCACCTTAATTGCCGGGCGGCAGGGACTACATTAGCAGCTTTTTTTACAATATCCTTTTCAGTATCTCCAGGATTAATTTCAACATAGTTTTTATTGGTAAAGATCTGAGCAGAACTACTGTTTGGTAAGCCCGCGCAAACAACCAACTGAAGCCCTATTAATAGGATCCAGTTTAGCCTGTTAAAATAATACCTCTTCTTCATAATCTGATTAAATTGAATAATGATCAACTTCAAAGAAAGCTTGATTTTCATTATCAATAGTGTAATTTTTTGTCAAAACATTAAGTGATTTTGTCAAAAAACAGCTTAGTCTATTTACTTAGCAAAGTATTCATAACCTCTTCAAATTCCTTTTTATACTGCACAAAATACTCGCCGGTACCAGGGCCATAAAATGAAGTGTTAATATGATTCACCAAGCCTTTTTTATCTAATATGATACTTGTAGGGAAAACTTTAATGGCGGTTAACTGAGGTAAAGTCTTTTCTGTTTTTTCAGGATCTCCGGCAGTAACGCCAGTAATTAGCATTGGATATTCAACCTTAAACTGTTGCTGAAACTTTTGCAGGCTTTTTCTCGACCTTGCCTCATCTGTACTTAATTCATAAGCTAGTGCAATCACCTCTACACCGCGGTTTTTATTCTTGCGGTAATAGTCGCTTAAAAAAGCCATTTCGTCCATACAGTTAGGGCACCAGGAGCCCATTAGCTGTAAAACAACCACTTTATCTTTAAATCTTTTATCATTTATAGATACCACATTACCTTCAAGGTCTTTAAAACTAAAATCCAGTCGGCCACTTTCTCCTTCCTTAAGCGCAGTTACCGGAGCTTCCAATTTAACATTGGAGTCTTTTACGGCAGTCCATTTTTCTAATGACGTAGCACCGCTATACAGTGTACCCTTAATGCTATCTCCCTTAATTTTAGCAGAGAAAACAAGCGCGTGTATACCATCAAAAGTTGAGATCATTAGGGAATCACCGATTATGGTGCCATCAAGATAACGGTAATCGCCAGAAGGAGTTAGCACTGAACCACCTACTTTCTGACCATTTTGCGTGAACTCTCCAATTGCCAGTCGCTCAGACTGATCAGCCCTGGTAAACTCAATCTTCCATTTCCCTTTAACAGATACCTTACCGGCACTTCCTTTTGGAAAACGGCTGGCTTTTGAGGTGGCAGAGAACGGCATAACCAGATCTTTAACAGATCCGCCCTTTATCCATACACCATTTAAACTGTCCTTATTGATAATTTTAACCCTAAACGACGACTCGAATACGGGCATTTTTATTAAAAGCGAATCTTTAGAGATCCATGTCATTTCTGTTTTAAGTCGTTCAGTATCATTTACCACATAGCAAATTGTAGTATTACCTTGCTTTTGAATTCCTAGTTCAAAAGGTATTTCGTTTCCATCTGCCCGATGCAATACTGCTTTCCATTTTCCTTGTTGCAAATTAATCTGCGCATTGCAGAATAGAGAAAAGGCCGTTAGAACAGCCAATAATGCATATCTTACCATATTTCTAGTACTCTTAGTCCATGCAAAGGTAGCTGAATCGGTACTGACGAGGGTAAAAATATTTCATACGAAAGTAAAAAACAGCCATATGATAGAAAAAATCTACAAAAAGACTAGAGTATTAAACCTTAATAACAATCTTTCCCTGAGTTTTTCCGGTTTCGAGTGAGAGGTGCGCTGCCTTCATCTGGTCAAAATCAAATACTTGCGACACATGAGATTTGACGGCACCACTTTCCAATAAAGCGGCAATTTTTTTCATCTCCTCGCCATCGGATTGTACCATAATCGGATAACCAATCATCCCCTGTGCCTTAGCTTTTTCGGCTACTGCATCATTTTGTCCAGATGGAATGCTAATAATTGTCCCTCCCTTTTTCATTACTTTTAAAGAGTTGTCGATATTCTCGCCCCCAATTGCATCAAGTACAAAATCAATATTACCTGTAGCATCTTCAAAAGCCTGGCTTGTATAATCAATATGTTCATCAGCCCCCAGGCTTAAAACAAAATCTCTTTTAGCAGCAGATGAAGTTCCTATCACATAAGCTCCAATATGTTTTGCAATCTGCACAGCATAGTTTCCTACCCCACCCGCAGCCGCATGAATTAGTACACGGTCGCCCTTTTTTATTTTTGCATGATCAACAAGCGCTTGCCATGCCGTTAAGGCAGCTAAGGTAGCCGCAGCAGCTTCTTCGTGGGTAACATTAGCAGGCTTTAAAGCAAGATGACTTGCAGGAGCAGCTGCATACTCAGCATAGGCCTTCCCATGTCCCGGGAAATTTATCATTCCAAATACCTCATCGCCTTCTTTAAACAATGAAGATTTAGATAAACTAACAACCCCCGATACATCCCAGCCCAGAACAATAGGATTCTCGTCTTTTAGCTTTGCGGCGCGTCCTTTACCTATGCGCGTTTTAACATCAACCGGATTTATGCTAATGGCCTTTATTTGTATAAGCACTTCTCCATCGTTTATTGATGGCACTGGCAACTCGGTATAAACCAAATTATCTACACTGCCAAAATCCTTTAACATGATACTTCTCATTTGCTGAACCAATTTATATTGCAAATTACAAAAATTGAGTAGGTTTGAGTTCCTATGAGATCATAAAATCAATGCAGGTATTGTCTGATCTTAGAATGCAGCTCTGTGGGACTAAATGGTTTTGCTACATAATCATCAATGCCAGCTTCTAAAATCTGTTTATTAATTTCTGTGAGCAGAGATGCAGTTAAAGCGATTATTGGAAGCTGCTTAAATTTATCATCGCCGATAGACCTTATTACTTTTGTTGCCTCATATCCATCCATTTTTGGCATTTCCAAATCCATCAATACAAGGTCATAATGGTTGTCTATTACCTTCTCAACTGCTTCAGTACCATTTACTGCGCAGTCTATGTGGAGCCCCCATTTTTGCATAAACTTACGGGCAACAATTACATTTATCTCGTTATCCTCAACCAAAAGTATCTTATAACCCGCAAGGCTCGAAAAATCAGAGACTACCCCAGGCACAGAAATATCGCCTGCCTTCTTTTTGCTTTTCTTAAATTGCAGATTAAATAAAAAACTAGCTCCCATGCCAACAGTACTCTTAACAGAAATACTTCCACCAAGTAACTCTATTATCTTTTTTGTTATTGCAAGGCCTAAGCCTGTTCCGCCAAAAACTCTGTTTGTATCGGAACTTGCCTGGGTAAAACTCTCAAAAATATAATCTTTCTTATCTGCATCAATACCAATTCCGGTATCTGTTACCGCAAAATCTATATCCACCAAATTACCCACTGCCCTGTTCAATGATAAATCAATAATAACAGAACCCGAACTTGTAAATTTAATGGCATTGCTTACCAGGTTATTCAATATCTGGGTTAGTCTTGTTGGATCGCCAATTATCATAGTTGGCAAATCTGAGTCTACCTTTACTTTAAACTTTAGCCCCTTTTCTTTTGCTGCCAAACAATGCGTTTCTTTAACATTATTTACCAGCTCTATTAGGTTAAAGTCAATCTGCTCAAATGAAATTTTTCCGGATTCTATTTTACTATAATCCAAAACATCATTTATCAGGTCCAAAAGATTCTCACTAGAGAACTTTAAAATCTTTAAACTATCTATCTGATCGGGCTTAGGGTTTTCCTGCAATAGCAAATTGGTCATACCTATTACCGCGTTCATTGGGGTTCTTATCTCATGGCTCATGTTAGAGAGGAACTGTTGTTTAGCCAGAGCCGCATTTTCGGCTACTTGTTTTGCCATCAGAAGCTCTCGTTCTGCCTGTTTTATTTCGGTGATATCTGTTACAGCTCCAACAACTCTTATTGTTTTACCATTCTCAACTATTGGAATACCAATGCTCCTAAAACACTTCTGAGTACCCTTAGGTATAAGTTCAATATTATATGGCAACTGATTTTCAATGGCATTTTTCATTCCCTCCCTAATTAACTCTGCACCATTGTCTTCATACAAAATTGCAGCATCATTTAGGGAAGTTGTTTCCTCATTAATCCCCAGTAATAGCTTCATGTTTTTTGTTCTGTAAACCAGGTCTGCTTCTATATCGTACTCCCATCCCCCCGTCTTACTTATTTCTTCTCCGGTATTTAGCAACTCAACTGTCTGCCCCAATTTTATCTTAGCCTTTCTTAGTTCCTGCTCCACATCGTTTTGCTGAGTGATGTCTAAAATGGAACCGATGACACCTCCCAAATCAAATGGATCCGGGCGAAGTGTAACATCAAGGAGTATAACTCTCCCTTTAATTTCCATGTCAGTGATAAATTTAAGCGATTCGCCTGCCAGTGCACGACGCATCCGGGTGCCAACAGCCGGGTACAATTCAAAGATATTTTTTCCTACAGACTCATTGTCTTTAACTCCAAACAGCTTTAAACCCAGGCCTACCGAGCGCGTAAATATGCCTTCTTTATTTATTCTGAAGATGACAACAGGAACGTTGTCGAGTAACATTTGAAAAAGATAAATCTTTTCTTCTATTGATTCTTGCATTGTTAGCGGCCAGCAAATAACAGTTTTTTATTGAACCATATTGCAATTTGYCCGCCAAAGTTTTATAAACACAAAAGCCGGCTTTAAGAAGCTGGCTTTTGTACCTTCTGTGTATGCTGTGCCTGCCCTTCGCGGATCACCCACTCACAGGACTTTTTTGTCAAAACAGACTTGAATTATTTTATAATCTAATTTAACGAATCTTATCCCAGGTTCTAGCAAATGTTATAAACAAATTAACATTTTTAAAGTCATAAAAAAAGCAGGCGCTCCATCCGGATACTGCCTGCTTTTGAACCTAAATTTACCAATTACTTCTAATTGTATTTTCTTTATGGATATACTTCAATATTACTAAGCATATCTTTCACCATTTTTTGCAAATCAAATGCAGGTTTCCAACCCCAATCTTTACTCGCTACACTATCGTCAATGCTTTGAGGCCAGCTGTCGGCAATCTGTTGACGGAAATCAGGAACGTACGAGATCTCAAATCCAGGCACCTCTTTAGCTATTTGTTCATAAATTTCTTTTGGAGTAAAGCTCAGAGCACTCAGGTTATAAGCCGTACGTACAGACAAAGACTCCGAAGGAGCATCCATAAGCTCCAATGTTGCACGTATTGCATCATGCATATACATCATTGGCAAAGCCGTATCTTCTTTCAAAAAGCAGGTATACTTTTCGCCCTTAACTGCGCTGTGAAAAATATCTACAGCGTAATCAGTTGTTCCACCTCCCGGCGCACCTGTATAACTAATAAGCCCCGGATAGCGCACACTGCGCACATCAAGTCCATGTTTTTCAAAATAATACTTGCACCAATACTCTCCGGCAGCCTTACTGATACCATAAATTGTACTTGGCTCAGTAACGCCCTGCTGAGGGCAATTTTGTTTTGCAGAATCAGGGCCAAATACAGCTATGCTGCTCGGCCAGAAAACTTTTCCTACTTTATATTTAACAGATAAGTCCAGAATACTTAATAAGCTTTCCATATTCAGGGTCCAGGCCGCCTGAGGATTACGCTCTCCGCTTGCCGAAAGCATTGCTGCCAAATGATAGATCTGCGTAAACTTATTTTCAGCGATAAGGCTTTCAAGTGCCTCCTTATCCATCACATTTAATTGTATATAAGGCTGTTTCTCAAAAGAAACATCTTCTTTGGGTCTGATGTCCGCAGCTAATACATTTTCCTTTCCGTATCTCTCTCGTAGTTCATCGGTTAGCTCCCTTCCAATTTGTCCAAGGGCACCAATGATTAGTATATATTCTTTCTGTTTCATGTTCATTTATAAATATTGTCTGAGGCGTTTTGCTCCCTCCTCCTTACCAAGGTTATGTAACGCTTGATATTTGATCTTTCTAACACTTTCTTTACTAAGGTCAAAAAGATCAGCAATGTCTTCAAGGTGCATTGCTTCGTTACCTTGCAGTCCAAAACTGAGCTGGATTATTCTGCGCTGTCTGTCTGGCAGTTGATTTAACAATTTCCTGAGGCTGTACTTTAGATCCTGAGATTGCAGTACTGTATCTGGCGCATCTATAGAAGTATCCTCAAGAAACACCAGCAAACCAGGTTTCTCTTCGTCATCACCTGCGGTATCCAAAGAAACTGCATGGCCCGGACTGTATTGATAGGCTTTTAATTTATCAAGTGCTATTCCGGTATATTCAGAAAGTTCCTCATCGGTAGGCAACCGTTCTAGTTTCTGCTCCATCTCCATTTCCGATCGCCACAATTCCTGTATATCATTAACCTGGTTCATCGGAAGTCTGATCATACGCTTGTAAGTACCAATGGCCATCATCATAGACTGGCGGATCCACCATACCGCAAAAGAGATAAACTTAAACCCCCGGCTCTCATCAAACCGTTCGGCAGCTTTAACCAAACCAGCATTACCTTCCGAAATAAGATCAGCAAGAGGCAAGCCCTGTCCCTCGTATTTTTTTGCTACCGAAACAACAAATCGAAGATTCGAATTTACAAGCCTTTGCAATGCTGAAAGATCTCCTGCCTGAATCTTACGTGCCAGCATTACTTCCTCTTCTGCACTCAACAATGGATACCCCGCAATATCATTCAGATACCTGCGAAGGGAATCATGGTCTCGTTTAGTAAAGGATTTCTCTATCTTGATTTCTCTCATGCTTAGCACATTGCAGCCTGCGGTTGCATGGGCTAAAGTTCTAAAGTTGATTTGTTATAACCTTGGATATTGGATTTATCCGCAAATTATTCATAACGCGCCCTTATCATCAGAATTAAATTTTGCCCTTAAAAAAAACTGTAAGTAATCCCCAAATTTTGTTGTCTTCCATTTGTTAATATGAGCTGAATGTTCTTTATTTGTATCACATCTAAACGTATATAAAGCTGTCGTGGTTATATGAATACAACCATCTTAGATCAGACCGATCTGGATATTCTTCGCCTGCTGCAAAAGGACGCAAGGCTTACTAATAAAGAATTAGCCCTTAAATTACATAAGGGGAGCAGCACTATGTTTGAGCGTGTGAGTCGGCTTAAAGATCTTGGATATATTACCGGAAGTGTCACACTAATAGACCGCAACAAATTTGATGAACTTTGGATATCCTTTACTCAGGTTCAGTTAAACGACCATAGCGGCGAAGCACTTATTGCGTTTCAAAACGAAGTAATCCGTTTTCCCGAAGTATTAGAATGCTACCATACAACAGGGGCTTTTGATTTCCTGTTAAAAATTGTGGTAAGTGATATGGCAGGTTACAATAAGCTAATTGTAGAGAAACTGGCAAAGCTTAAAAATGTAGGTTCGTTACAGAGCTGTTTTGTGGTTAATGAAGCGAAAAGAGAATTGGCCTATCCGTTAAAAGACAGAATATAAAGCCTTCGTCGAGATGACGAAGGCAGCAGAATGATGATAGCCACATTAGAACTAAGAAGGGCGTCGTATTACTCTAAATCACAATATTTACAATCCGCCCTTTTACTACAATTACCTTTTTAGGTGCTTTACCCTCAAGGTATTTCTGCACGTGTTCATCAGCTAAAACAGTTTCTTCAATCTCTTTAGGCTCTAATGCAAGGCTCAAGTTCATGTTTAAACGGGTTTTACCATTAACCGAGATTGGATAACTGAACTCGTCCTCTACCATATACGCAGGGTTAAACTCAGGATACTTAGCATAAGACAAACTTCCTGCATCGTGACCTAATAAAGCCCATAGTTCTTCACAAATGTGCGGTGCATAAGAAGCAAGTACAACAACCAAATCTTCAAGTATCTGGCGGTTCTTGCATTTTAAATCTGTAAGCTCATTAACGGCAATCATAAAGCTCGACACAGAAGTATTGAACGAGAAACGGTCAATATCATCCTGAACCTTTTTAATGATCTTGTGCAAAGCTTTCAATTCTGCTTTTGTTGGCACAGAATCACTAACATTAAACTGCCATGCCTCGTTATGGAATAGACGCCAGAATTTACGTAAGAACTTAAACACACCTTCTATACCATTAGTATTCCATGGCTTGCTTTGCTCCAATGGTCCAAGGAACATCTCGTACATCCTTAAGGTATCTGCCCCGTAGCTTTCGATCAGCACATCGGGGTTTACCACATTAAATTTGGATTTAGACATTTTCTCTACTTCCACTCCGCAGATGTATTTTCCATTCTCAAGGATAAACTCTGCATCAGCAAACTCAGGTCTAAACAACTTAAATTTCTCAATATTCAGAATCTCATTCTCTACAATATTTACATCAACATGCAAAGCAGAGGTTTTGTAATCCTTCTTTAAACCATGAGAAACCAAAGTATTGGTACCACGGCCTTCATCATCAACCACGCGGTATACAAAGTTACTTCTACCTTGTATCATCCCCTGGTTAATCAGTTTCTTAAAAGGCTCCTCTTCCTGCACATATCCTAAATCCTTTAAGAATTTATTCCAGAAACGGCTGTATAATAAATGGCCGGTTGCGTGCTCAGCACCACCAATATATAAATCAACATCTTTCCAGTAAGCAATTGCTTCTTTAGATGCAAAGTCTGAATCATTTTTAGCATCCATATAACGATACCAATACCAGCTAGACCCAGCCCATCCCGGCATAGTACTCAACTCATATTCGTACTGATCATCATAGCTCCAATCTTCTGCACGGCCCAATGGTGGCTCGCCTGTTTCAGTTGGAAGGTATTTATCAATTTCAGGAAGCATTAACGGCAGTTCCTCTTCTTTAATCAAATATGGCAGACCATTTTTGAAGTAAACAGGAATTGGTTCGCCCCAATAGCGTTGTCTGCCAAAAATAGCATCGCGCATTCGGTAATTTATCTTGGCTTTCCCTACTTCTTTTTCCTCTAACCAGGCATTTAAAGTTTGGGTAGCCTCAGTATAATTCATTCCGTTTATAAAACCAGAATTGATGTATTTACCCTCTTTGGTGGCATCTGCCTGATGCTCGATATCTTTTTGTGCATCAAGAATCTGTACAATAGGCAAATTAAAATGAGTAGCAAAAAGCCAGTCGCGCTGATCGCCACTAGGCACGCCCATTACGGCACCGGTTCCATAACCAGCAAGTACATAATCTGCAATCCAAAGTTGGATTCGTTCTCCACTTACCGGATTAATCACATAGCTACCTGTAAAAGCGCCTGATACGGTTTTTGTATCGGCCATTCGATCCAGCTCTGATTTCTTTTTTGTTTTAGCGATGTAAGCATTAATATCATCCAGTTGTGCTGCTGTAGTTAATGCAGTAACAAGTTCATGTTCTGGCGCTAAAACCAAATAAGACACACCAAATATTGTATCCACACGTGTGGTAAAAACTTCTATATAGTCTGCAATACCTTCAGGAGCATTTTCTATAGCAAATTTAACACTTGCCCCAACGCTTTTTCCAATCCAGTTACGTTGCATCTCTTTAACCGGCTCTGGCCAGTCAATTGTATTTAAGCCTTGCAGCAAACGCTCCGCATATGCAGAAATACGCATACTCCACTGCATCATTTTCTTTTGCTCTACCGGGTATCCGCCTCGTTCAGAATATCCGTCTTTCACCTCATCATTAGCAAGCACAGTTCCCAATGCAGGGCACCAGTTTACAGTACTTTCTCTTAAATAAGTAAGGCGATATTTTAATAATTCTTCCTGCTTCTCTTCGCTGGTCATAGTTGCCCAGTCGCTAGGCAGGAAAGATTTAACCTCTTCATCGCAAACCGCTTTTACATCGGCACTGCCCGAAGCATTAAATTTCTCAATTAACGTAGTGATATCTTCAGCTCTGTCTGTTTCCAGGTTATACCAGGAATTAAACAATTGCATAAAGATCCATTGAGTCCACTTATAATATCCCGGATCGCTGGTACGTACTTCTCTGCTCCAATCAAAAGAAAAACCAATTTTATCCAATTGCGCTCTGTAGGTATTGATATTCGTTTCGGTAGTTAAAGCCGGGTGCTGACCGGTTTGTATAGCATATTGCTCTGCCGGCAACCCAAAAGAATCATATCCCATTGGATGCAATACGTTAAATCCTTTTAATCTTTTATACCTGGCAAATATATCGGAAGCGATGTAACCGAGTGGATGACCCACGTGTAAGCCTGCCCCTGATGGGTAAGGAAACATATCGAGAACGTAAAACTTAGGTTTTGTTGTATCTTTTTCTGCTTTAAACGTTTGATTTTGAGCCCAGAACTTTTGCCACTTCTGTTCTATTTCTTTAAATTGGTAATCCATTACTGCTAATTCCTTTATATCCCGCGAAAATAAAGAAATTAAGGTGGTTACAGAAAAGTTTGGCTAAGAAGTTTTTATTTGCCTTCGGCGATGTACATCTGTAAGTGAAAATTTACCGAACAAAAAGTGCTTTGGCGCTTTGTTTTCGGAGGCATTATAGATGCTGTGCGCTCCTGAAATAAGGTATGCAACCACACAGGCCACAACAACATAAATACCACAGGAAATTCCAAAAAGTTCCATCGCCATTGCGCAGCAAGCCAGCGGAGTTTTTGCAGCACCGGCAAAAACAGCTGCAAAACCCATACCTGCCAGGAGCCCAACAGGCAAAGGCAGCCAGAATGAAAGTGCACTGCCTAGCGTTGCGCCAATAAAAAAGAGCGGAGTAACCTCGCCACCTTTAAAGCCTGCACCAAGCGTAACTGCTGTTAAGAGTATTTTTAAAGCAAAGTCCTGAGGTTTTGAACTTTGCAAAAAAGACTCAACTATGGTGGGTATACCTAAACCAAGGTATTTATAAGTACCTAACAACGAAACAATAGCAATAACCAATAAGCCCCCTGCAAAAGGGCGCATAGGTGCGTATTTAATATTTTTAAATATCAGAGATAATTGATGGGTCAATTTTACAAATATTACCGCAGCGATGCTGAAAAACACCCCTGCAATAGCGCTGTAGGCAATTCCTGTTAAAGAAAGCCGGGGAATTGAATCGATATGATAATGGGTATGCCCCACTCCCCATAAACTGGTAACATAAGCCGCTAAAAAAGCTGTTGCAAATGCAGGTATAACTGATTTGCACGGAATTTTGCCTAGTAACAACACCTCAATACCAAAAATGGCCCCGGCAATTGGGGTTCCAAAAACTGAGGCAAAACCAGCACTTAGACCTGCAATAAGAAGCACTATCCGCTCTTGCTTGCTCAAATGAAAAATTTTATGAAACTGATCTGCCGCAGCAGCCGACATCTGCAAAGCTGTGCCCTCCCTACCTGCAGAACCGCCAAAAAAATGTGTGGCAACAGTACCGATGAGCACCAGAGGAGCCATCCTGAATGGAATAATATCCTTAGGGTTATGGATAGTATCAAAAACAAGGTTATTACCCCGTTCAACACTTTTACCCGCATAATGGTAAATCAAACCAATTGCCAACCCTCCTAAAGGCAGTAAGTAAAGAATATACGGATGTTTGGTTCTAAAATTTGTTGCCAGATCTAATGATGTTAAAAATATTGCTGACATTGTGCCTGCCACGAAACTAAGTAAAATGATTATTAGCAACCACTTGCCTAATTTATAGATGAATTTCTTATCAATCATAATGCAAGTCAAATATAATACATTTAAAATTCTTAGGGGTAGGTCCACGTTGAGTCCACAGTGAGTCCACGTTTTTCTTAAGGAAAGGTGGACTCATCCTCGAACAAGTGTAGAACCAACGTAAACTCAACACTATTTAAACACAAATTCCGTTATAAGTTTTTGAAGTTTTGAAGTATAAAAGGCATATAATTTAAATTAGTTGCTTATATTTTTTATTTTCGCAAAACATAAAGACAAATACATGGAAGAATTTGAAGTGAGCGATGCTTCTAAGAAGACAAAAACCATTTATATTTCTACAATCTTCAGTATTGCATTGGTTTTATTAATGCTGGGCATGTTGGGCTTGATATTGGTACACGCAAAAAACCTTTCCAATTACGTGAAGGAAAATATTGTGCTAAACATAATTGTAGATGAAGGCGCCAAAGAAACAGATGTGTTGCAGTTTCAAAAGGAACTTAATGCCAATCCGGCTATTAAGACCACTCAATATGTAAATAAGGAAATGGCAGCCAGAAACTTAACTAACGACCTTGGCGAAGATTTTGTTAATTTTCTTGGTTACAACCCTTTACTGTCAACAGTTGATGTATACTTAAAAGCAAATTACGCAAACAACAAAAGTATCGACACATTAAAGGCAAGTATAGCTAAAAACCATGTGGTTAAAGAAGTCATTTACCAGAGCTCATTAATTGATATGGTAAATAAAAACATCAATACCATAGGATTAATTATTCTGGGCTTTGCTGCTATTTTGTTAATTATATCTGTTGCATTGATCAACAATACAATAAGACTTGCCATTTATTCTCAGCGTTTTTTGATTAAAAGTATGCAACTGGTTGGGGCTACAAGAAGCTTTATCCGCAGACCTTTTATTTTATTAGCTGCTTTACACGGATTAATTGCGGCATTTATTGCCATCCTGATCTTACTAGGCATATTATATTATGCGCAGAGAGAGATCCCGGAAATTGTAATTCTTAGAAATTATACTGAATTTGGTATTGTTTTACTTGGCCTTGTGGGGGTAGGTATTTTTATTACTGCTATAAGTACCTCATTTGCCGTTAGCAAATATTTACGTTTAAAAATTTACGACCTTTACAGATAATGATAGAAAAAAAATCTACTCCTGTACATCAGGATTCAAAATCAGAATTAGTTTTCACAAAAAAGAACTATCAGTTATTGCTTATTAGCATAGCTATTGTTGTATTCGGCTTCATTTTAATGATAGGCACAACAGATATATACGACTTCAGAAAAACATTGCTTGCCCCTATGGTGGTATTAGCCGGTTTCGGTTTTGGAGTTTATGCCATATTAAAAAAATAGGTTAGCACATGAATTATTTACAGGCCCTTATCCTAGCTATAATAGAAGGGCTAACGGAGTTTTTGCCGGTTTCATCAACCGGCCACATGGTTATTGCCAGTTCCTTTATGGGAATTGGGAAAGATGAATTTGTAAAGCTTTTTGAAGTAGCCATACAACTAGGCGCAATCTTAGCCGTAGTGGTACTTTACTGGAAAAAGTTTTTTGATTTCAGTAAATGGCAGTTCTATATTAAACTAATCATTGCGGTTATCCCCGCTTTATTTTTTGGGTTCTTATTAAACGACTTTATAGACAACACTTTAGGCAATCCTATATTTATTGCAGTGGTATTGCTGCTTGGTGGTATTGTATTGTTGTTTATTGATAAGCTATTCAAAAATCAGACTGTCAATCACGAAAGCGAGATCAGTAACCTGACTGCTTTTAAAATTGGATGTTTTCAGGTGCTTGCTGTTGCATTTCCGGGTCTAAGCAGAAGTGCGGCAACAATAATTGGAGGTATGCAGCAAAAATTAACAAGACATGCTGCAGCAGAGTTTTCTTTTTTCCTTGCTGTACCTACTATGTGCGCTGCTACCGGCTACAAGCTTTTGAAAGGATATGAATTACTGAATGCTGAAAACGTTAAACTGTTGCTTTTCGGAAATGTTATTGCATTCATTGTAGCGATAATTGCAATAAAATCATTCATCGGATTTTTATCTAAACATGGGTTTCGGATTTTTGGCTGGTATAGAATTATTATAGGTGTTCTGCTTCTTGTACTATATTTTTCGGGAGTTGAAATGAACGTATTGTAATGAGTGAGGATAAAGAAGAACCGATAGTAACAAAAACATTTCCTGATTTTAATTTTGCCGAAGGTGAGCTATTACTCATCAATAAACCATACAAATGGACAAGTTTTGATGTAGTTGKGAAAATCCGCAACTCATTAAAACCTTTGAAATTAAAAGTTGGCCATGCCGGCACTTTAGATCCGCTGGCTACAGGTTTATTGATACTTTGCACAGGGAAACTGACTAAACAAATTGATACTTTTCAGGCCGAAGAGAAAGAGTATACCGGCACTATGGTTTTAGGTGCTACTACCCCATCCTTTGATCTGGAAACTGTTGCTGATCAGGAATTTCCTTTAGATGGAATAACAGAAGAAGCTATTTATGCCGCTACGGCTCCATTTATTGGCGATATACAACAATACCCACCTGCACACTCTGCTGTAAAAGTAAATGGAGAACGTCTTTATGTGAAAGCAAGAAGAGGCGAAGAAACAGAATTGCGTTTACGTAATGTGACCGTTTCTGCGTTTGAAATTACCAGAATAGCACTTCCCGAAATTGATTTCAGAATTGTTTGCAGTAAAGGAACCTACATCAGGTCATTGATTTCTGATTTCGGTAAGCAGCTTAACAATGGCGCATACCTGTCAAAACTTACCCGCACACGCAGCGGAAACTTTTTACTTGAAAATGCTTTTGAGGTAGCAGATTTAGTTAGCTATCTTAGACTTAAAAAAGAATAGCTATGCGTGGCCAGATGAAATCCAAAAAACTTAACATCGCCAAAAACATATTTTTAATAATATGTGGCATTGTTTCGGCTTGTTTTGGATTGAAAAGCTTTTTGCTGCCTAGCGGATTTATAGATGGCGGAGTAACTGGTATATCGCTGCTAGTTAGCAACATTACTAAACTCAACCTTTCCTATCTGATCATCATTATTAACATTCCCTTTGTTATTTTGGGATATAGACAAATCGGGAAAGTATTTGCCATTAAAACATCTGTTGCAATATCATTACTCGCTATTTTACTTATTGCAGCCCCGTTTAAACCGATTACTCATGATCCCCTGCTGATTGCTTTTTTTGGAGGTCTGTTTTTGGGAGGCGGGATTGGATTGGCCATGCGTGGCGGCTGTGTAATTGATGGTACAGAGGTATTGGCCCTATACATCAGTAAAAAGAGTACCCTAACTGTAGGTAATATCATTCTGATTTTAAATATCATCATCTTCGCAATCGCTGCAATATTTTTAGGTATAGATAAGGCATTGTACGCTATCCTAACTTATTTATCTGCATCGAACACGGTTGACTATATTGTAAATGGTATTGAGCAGTATACCGGTGTTACCGTGATCTCAGAAAAAAACGACCGCATTAAAAAATTCATTATCAACCAAATGAAACGGGGGGTAACAATTTATAAAGGCGAAGGAGGATACGGAGAAAAAAAGGATATAGACATACTTTATACTGTGGTTACCAAACTTGAAATGAGCAAGTTGCAAACTGCAATAAGACAGATCGATCCGGATGCGTTTGTGATTCAGCAACAAATTGCCGACATAAAGGGTGGCGTAGTAAAACGCCAGGCTTTACATTAATTTAAAACTACCTTGAAAATATATAATCACTTTTCGGAATTTAAGAAGCTAAACAACGCAGTTGCAACTATAGGAACTTTTGATGGCGTACATTTTGGCCACCAGAAAATTATTAAGCGACTGTGTGAACTTGCAAAATCAACTGGCGGTGAAAGTGTGATATTAACCTTTTTCCCCCATCCAAGGTTAATTATTGACCCAGAGAATCAGGATTTAAAAATGATCAACACGATTAATGAAAAGGCTAAAATATTAGGTAGTCTTGGTGTAGATCACCTAATTATTACACCTTTTACACGTGATTTCTCTAATCTGACACCTGCAGAATACATCCAGAACATTTTAGTTGATACAATTGGTATCAAACACCTGATTGTTGGGTATGACCATCGTTTTGGTAAGGATAGAAAAGGTGGTCTTCAGGATTTGGAAGCTTTCTCTAAGAATTTCAACTATAAAATTGAACAAATACCGGAACAGGATATTAATGATGTTGCGGTAAGCTCTACAAAAATACGTACGGCGCTGCTGGATGGCGACGTTGCACTTGCTGCCAATTACCTTGGCTACAACTTCTCTATTTATGGCAGGGTTATTAAGGGCGATAAAATTGGACGTACTATTGGTTTCCCTACTGCAAATATATTTGTTGAAGAAACTTATAAGCTAATTCCCTCTGATGGGATTTATGCGGTAACCGTTGAACTGAATAATCAGGTATTTAAAGGAATGGCATACATTGGTCAGCGCCCGACAATTAATGGAATGACCAGAAACATTGAAGTAAATATATTTGATTTTAACCAGGAAATTTATGGACAGGATATCAAGATGACCTTCCTCGAATTCCTCAGACACGACGTTAAATTTACAGGTCTGGAAGCATTAAAAGTACAGCTACAAAAAGACAAAGAAGCAACTTTAGAATATTTCAGAAAATCGTCATAACCTCATTTAAAGCCACTTTTATTCTAAATAAGGGCTTTTTTTTCGTATATTTACGACAATGAGGCCATTATTTACTCTTATACTAATCGTTTTTCTCCATCTTCTTTCTTTCCATGTAGTAAATGGGAAAGGTCTTGACGCGGAAAAAACTAAACATAGGGGATTGAGTATTAATGCAAAAAAAACGTTGGTTTTTAGCAAGAAAGGCAAATCATCACTTCAGAAAATATCATTCGAAGATCTTCCCGCGCTGCAACAAGTTGTAAAGAAAACCGCTTTTGGAATTTTTCTTCCTTTTAAGCGGCAGGACAATCACTTAGCCCTATGCCCACTGATTGGAAACTATTATAATTCTTTTTCATTTTCTAGTTACTCCTATATTTTTAATTTTTTGTACCCAAAACATGTTTTTTGGTAATTATAATTTATACTGCTGTTACACAATAAATTATACATTAAAAAATACGCGTTTCTATGATACATTTACCAGTATTAATTACTGATTTAGGTTTAATCCTTGCTGCCGCAGGGATAACTACTCTGCTTTTTAAAAGAATTAAACAACCACTAGTACTTGGCTATATTCTGGCCGGACTGCTTGTGGGCCCTCATATTAAATTTATACCGACTGTTACTGATAATGAAAGTATTCATATCTGGGCAGAGATTGGGGTTATCTTCTTATTATTCAGTTTAGGACTTGAGTTTAGCTTTAAAAAGCTGGTAAAAGTGGGCGGCTCCGCCTCTATAACGGCTATTGTTGAGGTTGTATTTATGTTGCTGATTGGGTTTGTAGCCGGCTTGGCTATGGGCTGGTCTACAATGGATAGCATATTCCTCGGGGGTATATTGTCCGTATCCTCTACTACAATTATCATTAGGGCCTTCGAAGAACTGGAAGTAAAGCATAAAAAGTTTGCAGGGCTGGTTTTTGGTGTGCTCATTGTTGAAGATCTTGTGGCTATTTTATTGTTGGTATTGCTATCAACGCTGGCCGTTAGTCAACAGTTTGCAGGAGCAGAGATGTTGATATCGATTCTGAAACTTTGTTTCTTCCTGGTCTTGTGGTTTATAGGAGGTATATTCCTTGTTCCTACTTTTTTAAAGGCTACAAAGAAATTAATGAACGATGAGACCATGCTTGTGGTTTCTATCGCTTTGTGTTTACTTATGGTATTACTTGCTGTTAAGGTAGGCTTCTCTCCTGCTTTGGGCGCATTTATCATGGGATCAATATTGGCTGAGACCACGCAGGCCGAAAGGATAGAGCACCTTACAAAATCGGTTAAAGACTTGTTTGCTGCAATTTTCTTTGTGTCGGTCGGTATGTTGATCAATCCGAGTATTCTGATTGATTATGCTGTTCCAATTGTTGTAATTACTTTGGCCACTGTTTTAGGGAAGTTCTTAAGCTCCGGATTGGGCGCATTGGTTTCTGGCCAGCCTTTAAAAACATCGGTACAAACAGGTTTAAGCTTAGCTCAAATTGGAGAGTTCTCTTTCATCATCGCGACCTTAGGATTAACTCTTAAGGTAACCAGCGACTTCCTATACCCTATTGCAGTTGCAGTATCAGCCATTACAACTTTTACTACTCCTTATCTGATTAAGTCTTCTGAACCTTTCTATTTATTTCTGGAGCGCAAACTTCCTAAAAAATGGGTGGAAGGCATCAACCGATATAGCTCAAGTACTGCCGGTATAACTACATTAAGTGATTGGAAAACGCTGCTCAAATCGTACACCTTTAACCTTATTATACACTCGGTTATTCTTATCGCCATAGTATTTTTGGGTTCCAAATACCTTCAACCATTTATAACCCAGAACCTGATTAATGGTAATAACGGCATTGTGATCAGCTTAATAGTTACCCTATTTATAATGACCCCATTCTTATGGGCCCTTGCCATAAGAAGAATTGAAAGAAAGGCTTATTCTCATTTATGGCTGAATAAGAAATATACCCGGGGGCCGCTAATTGCGCTTGAAATTTTACGTATTTCTTTGGCTATTTTCTTTGTTGGCATTTTAATTTATCAGTTCTATAGCACCTGGATTTCTATTGTTATTGCAATTGCCCTTATTGTGCTATGTATGTTTGTTTTCTCAAGAAGATTACAAGGTTTTTATAACAAACTTGAAAGCAGGTTTCTACTTAATCTGAATGCCAGAGAAGCTCAAAATGCACAGCCTGAAATATTGCCATGGGATACCCACCTGGTAGAGCTTACGGTTGCACCTGAATCAACACTTGTTGGAAAAACCCTTATCGACTTATCTGTAAGGGAAAAATACGGAGTTAATATTGCATTAATTGAACGCGGAAAAATTATGATCCCGACACCGGGAAGAGATGAACGGTTGTATCCTAATGATAAGGTTTTGGTAATAGGGACAGATGATCAGCTTGCGGCTATAAAAGAGCTATTTGAAGGAAGTATAGATGACAATTTGCAATCTAGCTTCCCTAAAGAAGATATGGCACTCCAAAAAATAGTGATCAACAGCAGCTCCCCTGTTTATGGGCAGACCATTCGCAATTCGGGAATACGGGAAATGACCCAGGGCCTTGTTGTGGGGATCGAAAGAAATGGCGAGCGGATACTAAATCCAGATTCGACACTTACATTTGAGAATGGCGACATTGTGTGGATTGTAGGAAACAATAAGAAAGTTCCTGAACTACTAAAGTAAATTACAGATTTTGATTTTAGGGTAACAGGATGTACCTTGTATCAAAATGAAAATTGATCAGGAAAAGAGTGACTTTTTAGACGAGATGCTAAATCATTGGCAAGAAGAAAAACTTTTGTCGCCGGATGACGTGAGCAGATTGCGAGGAAGTTACGAAACCAAAAGTTTCGACTGGCGCCGATTGGCCCAGTATTCTTTTTGGATAGCAATGGCCTGCGGTGTAATTTCGTTGGGCGCCCTTTTAATTGACAATAAGATTTTAAACTATCTGGAGCGGATTTTCACGGCCTCGGATGTAATGATTAGTGTTTTATCGGCAGCTGGTGCARCTGCCTTATACTATTTCAGCTTTAAAAGAAAAAGACTCAAATCGCACCTTGTATTTAGTAATGAGGCATTGGTTTTTACAGCGGTAATGTTAACAGCCAATGCTATTGCCTACCTGGGTAAAGCTATTGACAACGGCAATTCGCACTTCTCTTTGCTCATTTTAGCATCTGTATTTATATACGGCATATTGGCATATGTATTTAAATCAAGGCTGATATKGGCATTTGTATTGATATCATTAGGTGCCTGGTTTGGCACTGAAACGGGTTACCTATCGCGTTGGAACTGGTATTTTGTGGGAATGAATTATCCACTTCGCTTTGTGCTTTTTGGTTTATGCCTAACTGCCTTTTCTTTTATCATTAAGGACAATAAAAAGATGGGTATCTTTTTTCAGGTAAACTATGTCTGCGGCATGGTGTACCTTTTTGTTTCTTTGTGGCTGCTTTCGGTATTCGGTAACTTCGGCTCACTGGAAGAATGGTATTCAGTAAAGCAGCTAAGCTTGTTTTATTGGGGCATACTATCAGCTGCATTTTGTCTGATAAGTATTTACATCGGCTTAAAATACAGAGACGATATTGCAAGGGAATTTGGAATTACCTTTCTATTTATAAACCTTTACACCAGGTACTTTGAATACTTCTGGGATAGCTGGCACAAAGCCCTCTTCTTTTGCGTACTGGCGGCCTCATTCTGGTTCATTGGGCGCAGAGCAGAAAAGATCTGGAATCTTGAATTTTTGAAGAAGTAGTATACTTATTTTATAAAGTGTATATATACTATTTTACATACGTGATAGGCTGACAATGCAAAGAAAAGCAGCGCAATTCCTTTGTTTACAATATAGCTACTTAGCGCAAATTTCTCTTGAATGTACTGGGCAAAGCGGGCAAAACCATATAATGCCAGGCCGGCACCAATACCCGACCCAATACTAAAAACAGATAAAGAAAGATAACCGATATCTATCCACTCGTGCGATATTAAGTACGTACCTACGAATAGCCAGTAGGGTATTTGCATTGGGTTAACAACACCCAAAAGTAAACCATATTTTATGCTGTCTTTCTTTGAGTAATCGGCTTTAGGCATTTCCTTACGCGACCTCCAGGTAATTACACCTAATATCCCAAACATGAAAACCATGATTACATCAATGATGTTATCCAGCTGAATTTCGCTGGATAGCCATTGCACAAAACGCATCACCCCAAAAGTGAAGAGTATTTCGACAGTTGAAAACGCCATGATAAAGTACAATGCCTGGCGAAGCCCCCTTGTTATCGTGATCTGAACTACAGTAAGATTAATATTCCCCGGTGGTATGTATCCAACCATATTCAAAATTATCCCGAGAAAGAGTGTTAAAAAAAGCATGCGCGAAGATACAATTATTTCAAATGGGCTTTTAAATACTTGGCAGTGTAAGATGATTTTACTGGTAAAAGATCTTCAGGTGTGCCTTCAAAAACAATGTTACCTCCTTTATCTCCACCTTCCGGACCAATGTCTATTACCCAATCAGCAGATTTTATCATGTCCATATTATGCTCTATAACCAAAATTGTATTCCCCTGCTCTATTAGAGTATTAAGGGCAATTAAAAGTTTTTTAATATCATGAAAATGCAATCCTGTGGTCGGTTCATCAAATATAAATAATGTTTTATTGGCATTATTTCCTTTAATTAAGAATGAAGCAAGCTTGATACGCTGCGCTTCTCCACCAGAAAGTGTATTAGAAGATTGGCCCAAATGAACGTAGCCTAAACCTACATCTACCAGAGGTTGCAGCTTGTTTAAAATTTTGGGTTCGTTTTTAAAGAAGTCAACTGCTTCTTCGATTGTTAAGTCCAGAATGTCGGCAACGTTTTTATCCTGATAGGTGATATCAAGTACCTGTTGTTTAAATCTTCGGCCCCCACAGGTTTCGCATGGCAGGTAAATGTCTGCCATAAACTGCATCTCTATTTTCACCTCTCCTTCTCCCTGACAAACATCGCAACGGCCACCTTCAACATTAAACGAGAAAGCTGCAGGCTTTAGTCCGGAGGCTTTAGCTGCCGGCAATGCCGAAAATAGCGCCCTAACATCGTCCCAGGCTTTTACATAGGTTACCGGATTTGACCTTGATGATCGGCCAATTGGATTCTGGTCTACCATTTCAACCTGGCTAACCAGCTCGTAATTCCCGTAAATACCATCGTAGGCCCCGGTTTGCTCTCCGGCATAATTACCTATTGCCTTTTGCAGCGCGGGGTATAGTATTTTTTTAATCAGACTTGTTTTTCCAGACCCCGAAACACCACTCACCACTGTGAATACGCCCAAAGGAAATTTTACATCTATATTTTTAAGGTTATTTTCTCGGGCTCCTTTAATTAGAATATGATCTTTCCAACTTCTTCTTTTTTTAGGTACAGCAATTTGTTCTTCGCCGGAAAGGTATTTGCCGGTTAAGCTTTTTTTGTCTTTTATGATCTGCTCGTATGTACCACTAAAAACCAGGTTACCGCCATGCGTTCCGGCTTCCGGACCGATATCAATAATATGGTCGGCGGCCTTCATCATTTCTTCTTCGTGCTCTACTACAAGAACGGTATTCCCTACATTTCTAAGCGATACCAATACCTCGATAAGTTTATTCGTATCTCTTGGATGTAATCCTATACTTGGTTCGTCAAGAACATAAATGGAGCCTACCAAGCTACTTCCTAAAGAGGTAGCCAGGTTAATACGCTGAGACTCGCCACCAGAAAGTGTATTAGACAACCTGTTGAGCGTTAAATAGCCCAGGCCAACATTATTAAGGTATAGCACACGACTGCTCACCTCGGCCAATAAACGTTTGGCTATTTTCTCGTCATTTGACGAAAGGTTTAAATTATCAAAGAAATCAAGTATGGTCGATAAAGGCATCAAAACGATGTCGATTATCGACTTGTCATTGATCTTTACATAAGAAGCATCTTTGCGTAACCTGGAGCCTTTACAATCAGGACATGATGTTTTTCCCCTGTAGCGAGATAGCATTACGCGATATTGGATTTTAAAAGTCTGCTCTTCCAGCTCTTTAAAAAAAGCATCCAAACCTTCAAAATACTTATTACCAGTCCATAATAGCCTCTGTTCCTTTTCGGTTAATTCATTAAATGGCCTGTGAATCGGAAAATCAAATTTGGAAGAGGCTTTAACAAGTTTGTTTAGCCACTCCTTCATTTTCTCGCCGCGCCATGGCGCAATTGCATTATCAAAAACGCTTTTGCTTTTATCGGGAATAACTAAGTCCTCATCTATTCCTATTACATTTCCGTATCCCTCGCACCTTTTGCAGGCTCCGTATGGGTTATTGAAACTAAAGAAATTTGGTGTAGGCTCATCAAAACGGATTCCATCGAGTTCAAAACGGTCGCAGAAGTTAGTTAATTTACCTTCATGCTCCACATAACAATCGCCCTTTCCTTCAAAGAAGGCTGTTTGTACTGAGTCGGCGATACGGCTTAATGTCTCTTCATCAGAGTTGACAACAATCCGGTCAATCAGAATCTTGATGGTATTTTCGTCTTTTAATTCGAAATCTTTGAAGGTCTCATCCTCAAGGATCGTTTCAATCTTATGAACTTTGTCCTGATATGAAATTCTAAGAAACCCCTTTTGTAAAAGTACAGCCAGCTCTTCTTTTACAGATCTGTTATTGTGCGGAAATAATGGGCAAAATATTGTAACTGTACTGTCCTCCTCCAGTTTAGATATAAAATCAACGACGGTAGTAACTGTATCCTTTTTTACTACTTTACCAGAAACGGGAGAATATGTTTTACCTATTCTTGAAAACAGAAGTTTAAGATAATCGTAAATTTCTGTTGAGGTACCTACAGTTGACCTGGGGTTTGAGGTAATTACTTTCTGTTCTATAGCAATAGCCGGGGCAATTCCTTTTATATAATCTACATCAGGTTTATTCATTCTTCCCATAAACTGACGAGCATAAGAAGACAAACTCTCAACGTATCTCCTCTGACCTTCAGCATATAGTGTATCGAATGCCAAAGACGACTTGCCCGACCCCGACATTCCGGTTATTACAACCAGCTTATTTTTGGGGATGGCTACATCTATATTCTTTAGGTTGTGAACCCTGGCACCTTTTATGATAATATTTTTGTGTGGATCTTTGTCGATTTCGTTGCTCATTGATTTCGTGATAGAATATTGCTAATATACCCCAAAAAACGAATATTTGGCTTTTTGGGTGAATGCAAAAATAAGGCTCTGAGACCACTTTTATTTTTTTTTAACACTTTTTCTATTGAATTCTAATAAAAAAATGCTTCTTTTGAAATATATTAACTGAACAAAACACACCACCATCTTAAAAAACAATAGGAGAAATTATATCGAAACAAACATCTACTAAGTATTTTTTAGCATTTAAAGCAAGGGAATTTAGTTAGGATACTCCTATGAAATTACAACAATATAGTGATCAAGATTTGGTGAAGTTGTACCTTACTGGTGATGAAGCCGTTTTGGAAGAACTTTTAAGAAGACACAAATCAAAAATTTATACCTCAATCTATTTATTGGTTAAAGACCAGTATTTGGCTGAAGACATATTTCAGGATGCCTTTATTAAGGTAATTAACACGTTACGATCTGGACGTTATAACGAAGAAGGTAAATTCTTGCCATGGGTAATGCGTATTGCACATAACCTGGTGATAGATTACTTTAGACGTGAAAAACGAGGACCTGTAATTACAAGCGCCGATGGCACTGATGTGTTTAATATGCTTCAGTTTCATGAAGAAAGCGCGGAAGACAGGATTTTGAGAGAACAAACTCATTTTGATCTAAGAGCGATGATTCATTTGTTGCCTGATGATCAGAAAGAAGTATTGATTATGCGTCATTATGCCGATCTAAGTTTTAAGGAAATAGCCGATTTAACTGACGTAAGTATTAATACTGCTTTAGGACGTATGAGGTATGCTTTGAGCAATCTTCGGAAGATGATGAAGGTTAAAGAAATATCCTGATATAGCCAAAAAAAGAAAATATAAAAAATTGTTGTTAGGGTTAAAATAAATTAATAATAATAGCGTTAATTAGTAAAACTAATATACGTTTATTGCTTATGATGGAAACCTCTACTTCAGTTAACAAACTAAATTACGGACAGAAAAAACAGGAAACAGTTCCTGCAGATGATGTTGAACCACAGGATTTATCGTTCTATGAGAACATTAAACCACAGTTGGACAGCTTAGCCAAAAACCCTTCTGAGACAACGATTTCGAAGATTTTAGCTTACTCAAGAGCCAAGTAATTTACAAACGAATTAAAGC
>NZ_JBFTNT010000018.1:0-38181 GCF_056397585.1 Pedobacter sp. 05L430
ATGCTATATCATTAAATCCAGAGCTATTCAAAAGGATCGAATCCATTTATAATACAAGAGAAAAGTTAAAATTAGATCAGGAATCAAAACGATTAGTAGAGTATTACTATCAGGCATTTGTTTTAGCCGGAGCTAAACTTTCAGAAACAGACAAAACAAATCTTAAAAAGCTGAATGAACAAGAGGCCTCGTTAAGTGCTAAATTTTCTAATCAGCTTCTTGCTGCTGCCAAAGCAGGTGCTTTAGTTGTTAATGACAAATCAGAACTWGCAGGCCTATCAGAAGGTGAGCTTGCTGCTGCCGCCCAAACTGCGAAGGCAAACAAGTTAGAAGGCAAATGGATGTTATCTCTTCAAAACACCACCCAACAACCTTCACTACAAATGTTATCAAACCGTGCAACCAGACAAAAGCTATTTGATGCTTCCTGGAACCGTGCTGAGCGAAATGACACAAATGACACCAGAAAAGCTATTGTAGAAATAGCAAAAATCAGAGCAGAGAAAGCAAAACTTATCGGCTTTCCTAATTATGCTACATGGAAACTGCAGGATCAAATGGCTAAAACTCCGGCCGCAGTTGAAACCTTCTTCTCTAAACTCGTGCCCTCCGCAACAGCAAAAGCCAAAGCTGAGGCTGCTGATATCCAGGCTGTAATTGATCAGCAAAAGGGTGGTTTTAAAGTAGAGCCGTACGATTGGAATTACTATGCAGAACAGGTTCGCAAAGCGAAATATGATCTGGATGAAAATCAGATAAAACCTTATTTCGAATTAAACAAAGTACTTCAGAATGGTGTATTTTATGCTGCCACCCAACTTTATGGCATCACTTTTAAGGAGCGTACGGATCTTCCGGTATACCATAAGGATGTTAAAGTATACGAGCTCTTTGATAAAGACAATACTACCATAGGCTTGTTTTACTGTGATTATTTTAAACGCGACAACAAATCTGGAGGCGCCTGGATGGACAATATGGTTGGCCAGTCTAAGCTATTGGGTACTAAACCTGTAATTTTCAACGTATGTAACTTCACTAAACCTGCAGCCGGTCAGCCGGCATTAATCAGCTTTGATGACGTAACCACAATGTTCCATGAGTTTGGTCATGCGCTACATGGTTTCTTTGCAAACCAGCAATATCCAAGCCTATCTGGTGCCAATGTTGCCAGGGATTTTGTGGAGTTCCCATCTCAGTTCAATGAACATTGGGCAATAAATCCAATGGTATTTAAAAATTACGCTGTTCATTATAAAACAGGTGAGCCAATGCCACAAACATTGATTGATAAAATCAAAAAAGCCGGTACATTTAATCAGGGTTATGCATTAACAGAAGTCCTTGCCGCCGCCGCCCTTGATATGCAATGGCATAAGCTATCAGCAACGGATCCTTTGCAGGATGCAGATAAATTTGAAACTGCCGCCCTACAAAAAACACATCTTGACCTGTCGTATGTTCCATCACGCTACCGTTCTTCTTACTTCTTACACATTTGGGGAAATGGCTATGCAGCGGGTTATTATGCTTACCTGTGGACAGAGATGTTAGATCATGATGCATTCTCCTGGTTCGAAGAAAACGGAGGATTAACCCTTGCTAATGGGCAACGCTTTAGAGACATGATACTTTCAAAAGGCAATACAGAAGATTATGGTAAAATGTTCAGAGATTTCCGCGGACATGATCCAAATATTTCGGCAATGCAGAAATACAGAGGCTTAATTACAAAATAACAGATAAAGGGAACCGGTTAATTACCGGTTTTCTTTTTTAAACCTTCCTCCTATCCAAACCGATAAAAACGACAACACGAGGAATACAACAAGCACATAAAAACAGTTTACAAATACTGTTGCGTACCCATACTTCGCCACGTCTACAAAAGGGTAAGGGTAAAATCCTGATGCAGATCCTCTGTATAAGATAAACATCAAATAAATAAAAGGGTAAATAAGCCAGCTAAAGGTATCATTCCATTTCAATGAATCCTTGGATACAAACAAGAACCAGTATAGCACAAATAAAATAGGAATAATTAAATGGAGTAACTCATCAACTACCAATTGTAAACCCTTTGGTTCCCACGTAAACCTCAATATCAAATTATAAATTAAGGCCACTACAGTAATATACACCGCAGTTGCTGTAAGAGTAGTCGGCTTTGTAAAGAAACCGCTGTCCTTTCGTTTCAGCAAAAGTGAAGTAAAGCACAATGCCACAAGAATATTAGTTAAAACAGTAAAGTAGCTAAAGTATCGAATAACCGACTCATCAACCGGCACAATATTGCTTTGCATAGTAAGATAAAGCTGCGCTATTAGTGCAAACCAGCCCAATATAAYACCTGTTATTAACAACCAATTACCACCTTTGGTATCGCTCTGTTCCATGTATACCAAGTTACGGAAAAAGGAATAATTAGCGTAACATAAATCTCAGGCCAAAAAAGTTTAATCATTAGCTATTAAGGAAGAATAATCTTATTCTCTATCCCCTATCTTAGTATTATTAACCAAATCAATAATCTTCCTATAAACGAAGCATTCATGTCTATTTTAAAAGTATTTATAACCACAGGTATTCTCACTGCATTCGTATTTAACTCATCAATAGCACAAGACATTGAACGATGGGACAAACAAGTAAATGAAAAAGAAAATCCTAACGCCAAGTGGTTTAAAGAAGCAAAATTTGGCATGTTTATTCACTGGGGTCTATATTCAAAACTTGGAGGCGTATGGAATGGCAAGGATTATTACGGTAGTGGCGAATGGCTAATGCATCAGGCCAAAGTTCCTGCTGCAGATTATGCAAAAGTTGCCAAAGAATTTAATCCCGTAAAATTTAATGCAGATGAATGGGCCGACCTTGCAAAGGATGCTGGCATTAAGTATATGGTAATTACCGCTAAACATCATGAAGGTTTTGCAATGTACGATTCAAAAGTAAGCGATTTCAATATCGTAAAGGCATCTCCTTATGGGAAAGACCCTATGAAAGCGCTTTCAAACGCCACAAGAAAAAGGGGTATACAATTTGGCTTTTACTATTCCCAGTTCCTGGATTGGCACGAACCAAATGGTGGTGGTAACAAATGGGACTTTGATGAAACAAAAAAGGACTATCTAAAATATTATAAAGAAAAGTCAATTCCGCAGCTAAAGGAATTGCTTACCAATTATGGTGATCTGGGTATTGTTTGGTTTGATATGCCAGGCGGTCTGGATAAAAAACAAACTCAGGAACTGGTAGACAGCATGCATGCCCTACAGCCTAAGAGCCTGTTTAGCAGCAGGGTTGGACAAGGACTGGGAGATTATCGCACCTTTGGTGATTCTGAAGTTCCTGCAACGCCAATTAAGGGTGCCTGGGAATCCATATACACGCATAACGATTCATGGGGATATATTAGTCATGATATGAACTTTAAATCTCCAAAAGAAATCATCCAGCTCCTTGCAACCGTAGCTTCTAAAGGTGGTAACCTTATGCTAAACGTAGGACCTGACGGAGAGGGTAACATCCCTCCTTATTCAGTGAAATATTTAAGAGAAACCGGTAAATGGCTCCAGGCAAATGGCGAAAGTATTTATGGAACAACCTACGGATTAATCCCTGCCCAACCCTGGGGTGTTACCACATCTGCACCGGGCAAACTATACCTTCATGTACTAAATAACCCTGGAAACGGAAAAATCAGGATACCAGGCGTAAACGTAGCAGTAAATAAAGTGTATCAGCTTGCAAACAAACAACCGGTTAAATGGATAAAACAAGGCAGCGATATTATTGTAGACATGCCTAAATCCTTAAACGAACACAACACGGTGCTTGCTGTTCAGTTCAGTGGCAATCTTAACGATGGTTATGCGGCCTCAATACCACAGGTTTCATTACAGTATGAGTTCAATACAATAGATGCAGTAAATGCTGAGGTTAAGGGAAATGCAGAAATAAAATCGCTTACTTACAGCCATTATTTTGGCGACTGGAAACACACCACCTGCGTAACAAACATGAGCAGCCCTGGGGATGAAGCTTCTTTTAAGTTTTCGGTAGCAGAACCGGGCGATTATAAAATATTATTGGAATATTCATGCCCTGAAGCAAGCAGTAAACAAGAAGGTCTGATGAGCTTTAACAACACAACCTATAAGTTTCTAACATTAAGAACATCGGAGTTTAGTGCAGGCAAACCATTGTTATTTATTAAACACCCCGTTGCCATCGTTTCTGTTGATAAACCTGGTATTTACACCATAAAATTAACTCCAGACACTGATGGAAAAGCTTTATTTAGTTTAAAGTCTATTATTCTGCAACCGGTATTGTAAAAACATTACTTCCCAACTATATCTTGGTAAAGAAATTCAGAAACTCCTGTTTTTTTGTCCGGCTTAGGTTGATGACAGTGTTATTAGTCATAACTACTTCCCCTCCTTCGCCTCTGATATAGTGTTTTATATAATCGAGGTTAATGATAAAGGATTTATGTGCCCTAAAAAACGAATGATCGCCCAGGGCCTCTTCAAATGACGAAAGCGTTTTACTGACTAAATGAACCTGCCCGTCGTTCATCATAATGTTCGTATAACAACTGGTAGCTTCCAGGTATAATATTTCTTTTATCTTGATAAAATGAAGTCCCTTACTACTGGATAAAGCCAACGTATCCATGATTCTGGTTTGTGTAAAGTGCTTGGCCATTTGAAACTGTTTCTTAGAAGCAGCAGTTTCGTTGTTTAAAAACCTGTCTACAGCATCTTTCAGTTCCGTTTTATCAATTGGCTTTAATAAATAATCCAATGCATTTAACCTCAATGCAGCAATTGCATACTGATCATATGCGGTAGTAAAAATTGTCTGAAAGTTAAACTCATCAAATTGTTCCAGAACATCCAAACCACTCATTACAGGCATTTCTATGTCCATAAAAACAATATCCGGATGGCTTTCTTCAATAATTAATTTAGCCTCAGTACTTTTCTGACAAGTAGCAACCACCTCAATTTCCTTACAGCACTGGTTAAGCAAGTGCTGTAGTGTTATTATACCATGCTTCTCATCGTCAACGATAATAGCTCTGATTGCGTTCATATCTAGATAATTTTAGGTCTATAACTTTTAGTCCTTGCCAATAAATTTAATTCATTAATTCGTAAAACACGAAAACCAATTAGTAAACGGTAAGTTTTAACTATCAAATGGTTATCTCTTGGAAAAATTCTTTTACAAGTTTAATAAATCATGTTAAGATAAATATGAACAGCAGTACCTATTGCCTGGTTGTGTTTATTATACAGGTCCTCAATTACAATCTGGCTATCGCTGCTCAATAGCTTCAACCTGCTCGATGTAATATCAACCCCATAAGATTTATGTTTAAACTGGCTTGGCATAAAAGATCCGGCTGCAACACGACCAATGCCATTGTCTTTTATTGTGATATGTAATATGTTCTCATCACTTTTTTCTATCAATACTTCCAAAAGCCCCATCCCCTCTTTATTTCTTAACCCATGCCAAATGGCATTCTCGGCAAAGGGTTGCAAAATAAGCGGAGGAACTTTTAAAGATTCCGGATGGATATCCTTGCTGAACTTAATAATATATTCAAAACAATGTTCCAGTCGAACTGCTTCCAGATTCAGGTAAAGCTTCAGCGTATCAAGCTCCTTATCCAAAGAAATAGCGGTGTGTTTAGAATTATCCAATATATTTCTCATCAGCTTAGAGAAAGTGGTAATATATTCACTCGCCTCTTCAGTTTTGTGTTCAATAACAAAGCTATTAATAGAGTTAAGTGTATTAAACATAAAGTGCGGATTCATTTGCGATCTAAGGGCCTGCATCTCCGCATCTTTGAGCTTCCGTCTATACTGCTCTTCTATCTTATGCTGATGAAATAAATACCTGTAAACATAAACTATACCCAATATAATAAGCCCAAACATCAGAAATAAAAACCATTGCGTTTTATAAAATGGGGCGGGTAAATATACTTTTACCAATAATCCTTTTGATTGCCAGTTCTCCATGTTGTCCCCGGCCTCAATTAATAAACTATAGTCTCCGGGAGCAAGATGTCTTAAAGACAATTCAGCCTTATTACCTAAGTAATTCCATTTGGTCTCATCTTTAAATTTATAGCGGTATATTATTTTTCGCTTGTCAATATAAGTAAGTGACGAGAAAAGCAATTCCAGTTCTGTTTCTCCTTTTTTTAGCTCAATATTAGGGTTATTTGTATTAATGGTTTTGCCATTTATCTTAATGCCGCACAGTTCCAGTTTGTTTACCAGTTGGGATCTTACAATTTTACTTACGTCAATAAACGATAAACCGTACTCAACCCCAACAACAAGATTCCCATTTTTCAGTTTTCTAAATCCGTAAATCAAATCGTCGCCTGGTAATCCATCTATTTGCGATATTCTGATTACTTTATCGGTATTTTTATTGTAAACATTTAATCCTTCCTCTGTCGCAAACCAAATATTTCCATTATGGTCTTCTGTAATCCCTTCAACCCTATCATTTGCTACATCATAGGTTTTAGTGTTCAACAACTTTTTTATCTCTCCATTAGCATTAAGCAGGTTCCAACCGCCATATCCTGAAACAAGTACATTATTATTCGCTGCCGGGGCAATCCGGTTATAATAATCGCCAGAAAACATCGAATGATTGGCATTTGCTTTAAACTTACTTACTTCAGTAAAAGCCTTTTGCGATTCATTATAGATGGTAATCCCGAAATCTTTAGGCATCCAGCCGATCAACCAGATCTTACCGTCATTGTGAACATATATATCATTCCACAAATTGTCAGACCAAAACTGTTTATCATTCATCACCAATCCCTCCTCTTTTTCAAGAGAAGGCCATTTGTAAACCTGAACAGGCTGTCCGGCAGGCAATATCCAAAGTTGTTTATTTTTATAAAGAATGCATTTTCTTATTGCCCCATTTAAGGGTATTGGCAGCTTTTTAATCTTTTCGTTATCAACAAGGAAAACACCAACATTTGTACTTACAAAAAGCTGATTGCCATTAAGCTGTAAACTCTCACATTTAGCGTTCTCATCTGGTAGTGGGAGTTTGCGCCAGACTGATGCCTTGCTATAAATCCATATTAAGTTATCCCTGCCACAGGTGTAGATATCGCCATTCGGCATTTCAGCAATATCCACCAACATATTCCCCGGTTTTTGGAAATCAGCGGGCAGCATCTCATTATTTATCGAAGCATAGCGATTAAACAGTTTCACCAACCCCTTATTTGTGGCTATCCAAATAACTTTCGTTTCGTTATTTACAATAACTTCATTAATGATCTGTCCTTGTGTTTTATAAAGTAGCTTAGGTGTTAAATCGGTATCGCTTAACAGATATACGAACTGATCAGAATACAATAACGTCTGGTTAAGCCCATCAAAAACTATTTTGCCTAATCCAATAATCCGGTCATTGCCGGGCAAAGAAGGGAATTGTTTTATCTCCTGTGTAATCAGATTATACTTGGCAAGCAATCCGGTAGTTGTCCCGAAAAGAACTTCTTCTTTATTGATTCGCAATGCGGAAATATAGTTTAAGCTCCTTAGTTTAGCATCAGGATGAATACTAAGCTTATCTGTACTCTTTTGCCAAACATATAGTCCACGATTTGTAAACACCCAGATTTCGCCTTTTTGTATTTCTAAAAAAACGATATTCCTCTTTATCTTATCAGCATTTTTATCAGTAAAGAACACTTTACCCCTGGAACCGTTAGCATTATAATATTTAATGTTGTTAAAATCACTGCACCATATTCTATCCTCCGAATCAACAAAAATATTCTCAAAATGATCATTATTTGGATCAGTATCATGATACTTATTGGACACAATCACCTTTGGCTTGTCATAAAAGTTCTTTAACAAGCACAGGCCATTATAAACATCGTGGTAATAAATAACATCGTTTTTAACTAAAAGCGAGGTAATATTGGTAAGGGCTGCTGGATGCTCTAAAAAACGATAACCATCATATTGCGATAAGCCTCTTCTGGTTGCCAGATACAGATAACCGTTTTTACTTAAACTGAGCTGTCTCACATAATCAGAGGGCAGTCCCTCATCAAATCTGATAATCTCATCCTTTAAATGACTTTGCGTCTTGCCATAAAAAGGCAAAATACAAAGCCACAATAAAATGTAATTAACAGATGCTTTAATGCCCATTGTGTATTAAACTTATCAATTTGCAGCGTAATTTGCAAATGATTAGTCTACAACAATAAAGTCATCGTCTCTATTTTGCCACCGGAGGTTTCACTTCGGTTGTATCTTTTTCAAGAGTAGGCACAACGTAGCCACCAAAATCCAGGGTCACTTTAGGAAATACCTTTTTAAGCTTTACCTCATCATCTTTAGTAATCCCTGTTTGGTATAAGTAAATACTATTTAATTCTTTTAAACCTTTTAATTGCTCTACTCCGGCAGCAGTAACTTTAGTACCAACAAGATTTACATATTGCAGATGACTTACACCTTTAATCAACGCTATTCCTTTATCAGTAATTGCAGTTCTGCTTAAATTAAGACGGATCAGATTATCGAGTTTAGCAACTGCCTGAATCCCTTTATCATCTAAAGCGGTGTTGGCAAAATTAAGCCAAACCAATTGTTTGTTTAACGGCTCTAAAAGCTTTAACACATCAGCATTTGCCTTTGCAGTAACAAAACTGGCAGATAAATAATTACTGGTACTTAGTACAGGAATAACCACTACACCTGCCTGTTTAAGCTTTTCAATAGCCGCAGCATCTGCCTTTCCAATTTCTTTTTCAGGAATATCAGCTAACTTATTTTCTTTTTTAGCTGCTCCGGTCTGGAAACTTAGCAGAAGTGCTTTTTCTTTCTCTGATTGTTTAAAATCCTGCACCTTTTTGTTAAAGTCTGCTCCTTGTTTTACCCACCACTGCAGCAATTCAATCTCTTCGGCAGTAAGCTGTGGTTTTTCTTTTGGAGGCATATGATCCTCATTAGAAGGCGGCAAAAGCAATCTTTTGATCAACTCACTTTCCTCAGCACTTCCCGGAACCAATGTTTTACCGTCTTCGCCTCCTTTTAATATAAAATCCTTTCCGTCGAGCCTCAGTTTTCCTTTCTGTTTTTCTGCACCATGACAATTATAGCATCTGTTTTGCAGCAGGGGCTGAATCATATGGGTATATGCCATTGCCTGTTGTACATTTGCGATTGGCGGTATAGCGGCCTTTCCTTTCCCATCATCTTTTAACGCAGAGCTGATATAATCAGATCCATGAGTAAGTGAACCCCCATAATGCCCGGTAATGGTTATCAGAACGATTAAAATTATGGCTACCAGGTTTAATACGCCTTCTTTAGCCTGCTTTTTATACATCGTATAAACAAGCAGCGAAATAACCGACACGCTAATGCCTAGCCACTGATGGATGCCAACCATATTGCTATCGTAATCTCCACTTTGCGACAACAAATAACCGCTTACTGAAGAAAAAACAGCACCCAGTCCTCCAAGTAAATAAATAAAGGGCACTGCTGGCTTTAGCGCAGAAAACTTGGTATTAATAGTTAACAGTTGAAAAAGGCATCCCAGCAACAAAATACCTATTGGTAAGTGAACAAGAATAGGATGAAACCGGCCGATAAGGTCGGGAATGGATAATAATGTCATCTCTTACAACTGATAACGCTTACGCAGCAGGTTCATCATATAAACATTTATCGCCCATTGGTCGGCCACTGGCTGTCGGGTGTAGGGCAAGGTCTGTAAGTAATCAGGTGGACCAAATTCTGTTAAAATGGTCATCCTTTCGCCTTTCAATTTCTTACGTTCTATAACCTTATCCCACCATGCAAGATGTGCTTTTATAGCACCATCCCATTCTGGTGCGCGCGGATCGTTAACCTGTGCTCCTTGCGGATGGCCAACTCTGGAATGAATATGACTTACCCTTTCCAATGCAATATCAATAGTTGCTTTCTGATCTGCCAGCAAACTTTCATGTACCACACACCAGTGCGATATATCCAGAGTTAACCGCAAATCAGGATTTTTCTCAATAAAGTTTCTTGCTATAGGTGCGCAGAAAAGCATTCGCCCACGATGTGTTTCATGATAAATCGGAACACCGGTTTCTTTACTCTTTTTGGTTGTATAATCTATAAATAGCTTGTTCTCCTCATAGGTAAAATAATCTTTACCAGAATGACAGTTCACATAAACAGGCTTTTGAAAACTATTCCCTGTTGCTGCATCCAGATTTTTCTTAAAGGCATTTAAATGTACTGCTGGCTCACTCTGGCTGCCACCGCATAAAAAACCCACCTGTAAACCATGTTTCTTTAGTGCGGTAAATAAATTCTCCTGCGCTTTGGCATCATCTCCAGGCCACCAAACCTCAATCCCCTCATAGCCTTCTTTTTTTGCTAAAGCGCAAAACTCATCGGTAGTACCAGGGAAACCCCAATCGGTAGCCATAAATAACAATTCATAGCCTGCCTTTGCTTTAACGTAAGGAATTTCCTGAGCAGCTATTTCGCCTAGCGGAATCAATAATCCGGCAGCTGTTGCCGTTGCAGTAGTTTTTAAAAAATGTCGTCTGTTTTGGTGCATTTATAATTGCGGTAAAAGTTCTTTAAGTAAATTAATTAAGCAATAACATCATGAATAACCTTGCCGGCGACATCCGTCAGTCGGAACGGGCGACCCTGAAAAGGATAAGTAAATTTCTCATGATCAAAACCCAGTTGATTCAGTATGGTGGCTTGAATATCAAAGGCATCCACCTTACCACTTATGCCGCTGTATCCGATCTCATCAGTTTCTCCATGGGTAAAACCTTTTTTAATGCCGCCTCCGGCCATCCAAATGGTAAAGGCATCCGTATGATGGTCTCTTCCATTATACGGGTTCTGAACCCCGTTACGGTTC
Organism: Pedobacter sp. 05L430; assembly: GCF_056397585.1. Taxonomy (NCBI): domain Bacteria; kingdom Pseudomonadati; phylum Bacteroidota; class Sphingobacteriia; order Sphingobacteriales; family Sphingobacteriaceae; genus Pedobacter; species Pedobacter sp. 05L430. Next base: position 10,972 of record NZ_JBFTNT010000018.1, read on the forward strand.
TCCATCATTGGCGTACGACCAAACTCACCACCCCAAACAACCAGGGTTTCTTCAAGTAAGCCACGCTGTTTCAAATCCAGAAGTAATGCTGTAATCGGTTTATCAATACTGCGGCATTTATTCTTCAGTCCTATATTTAAGGAATTGTTAGGTCCATCACCATGCGCATCCCAGCCCCAATCAAATAACTGTACATACCTTACCCCTTTTTCAACTAATTTACGGGCAAGCAGAACGTTATTTGCAAAGCAAGATTTGCCTGGTTGTGTTCCATACATTTCATGTATGTATTCAGGCTCATCATTAATATTCATCACCTCTGGTGCAGAAATCTGCATCCGGTAAGCCATCTCATATTGCGATATACGCGATAATATCTCAGGATCATTGTAAGCCGCATACTCTTGTTCGTTAGATGCATTAATCGCATCTATAGAAGCCTTGCGCAAATCACGGCTCATTCCATGAGGGTCTTTGATAAATAATACCGGGTCTCCCTCACTTCTGCATTGTACCCCCTGATATACAGAAGGCAGGAATCCACTGCCCCATATGCTCTTACCGGCATCAGGAAAACTTCCGCCACTGGTAAGTACCACAAAGCCCGGAAGGTTCTGATTTTCGGTACCCAATCCGTAAGTAGCCCAGCTGCCCATACTTGGCCTGCCTAAACGAGGGCTCCCTGTATGGATTAACAACTGCGCGGGCGCATGGTTAAACTGATCTGTCGAAACTGCCTTTAAAAAACTAACGTCATCTACCATTGTAGAAAAATGCGGAAGGTTATCGCTAACCCATGCCCGGCTTTGGCCATGCTGTGCAAACTTTGCCTGCGGGCCAAGCATTTTAGGCACTCCGGTAATAAAAGCGAACTTCTTACCTGCCAGCAAAGATTGCGGACAATCCTGTCCGTCCATCTTCATCAGCTCCGGTTTATAGTCAAATAATTCCAGCTGAGAAGGTGCACCTGCCATATGCAGGTAAATTACACTCTTAGCCTTACCTAAAAAAGGTGGTGCCTTTGGTAACAAAGGATGCACCGGATCATACAAAATATCATTATTGGTTTTACCTCCCAAACCACAGCTGCCCAACAAGGCTCCCATAGCCACGGCACCAAGTCCCATTGCACTTTCTTTAAGGAAATGCCTGCGTGTAAAAGCCCTGAGTTCAGTTTCCTGAGCTTCTTTTACCAGGCGATGTGCGTTCAATTCATCTCTTGTCATTACAATTAGTTTTTTGTTACCGCTTCGTCCAAATTCAACATTGCATTTGCCACAACCACCAGAGCGGCTGTTTCCGGATACTTATCCGTTTGCTGGCCTCCAAGAATTTGCTTTGCTTTATCGGGGTGTACTTTATAGTCATTCAATGCCGTTAGATAAAGGTTATCTAACACCTTAAGTTTAGCACCTGATATAGGCTTATACATCATCCACTCATATCCTTTAGCAATTTGACTTTTTATTTCTTTCCCACCCTCCTTCTTCATTCTTAAAGCAAAATATTTAGCCATATCTATATATGCCGAGTCGTTAAGTGTAACCAATGCCTGCAAAGGTGTATTGGTTCTGATCCTCCGCGGACTACAAACTACTCTTTGCGCTCCATCAAAAGCAATCATAGATGGGTATGGCGAGCTTCTTTTCCAATAAGTATAAATTGCTCTTCTAAATTGGTCTTCACCTGTAGCATTATTCCAGGTAGCTCCATTGTATGGCGAATTCCAAATACCATTTGGCTGCCAAGGCATTACACCCGGACCATACATCTTAGCACTTAATATTCCACTCACAGAAAGGTGCTGATCTCTGATCTGCTCTGCAGTCAGTCTCATTCTCGATCCACGTGCATAATACTTATTAAACAGATCTTTCTTTTTCGTATCCTCAGTAACTTTCGAATCTTGTCTGTATGTTGCACTCATCACCATTTCCTTAATCAACCGCTTCATACTCCATTTGTAATCATTCATGAGTTGCCACGACAAATGATCCAGCAGTTCTTTATGAGTCGGGTTCATTCCTTGTGTGCCCATATCCTCCAATGTTTCTACAATACCTGTCCCAAACAGCTGCTCCCACAAGCGGTTGGCCATAGTTCTTGACAGCAAGGGGTTCCTTTTATCCGTAAGCCACATGGCAAGCCCTTGTCTGTTTTGAGGTGCATTAGCCGGCATGGCGTAGGCTAAAGATTTAGGAACGCCGGCATGTACTTCTGCTCCAGGTGTAATCCATGCTCCTCGCTTAAACACAAATGTTTTGCGGGATCTGTCCGACGGATTTTCAACCATAATAGGTATCGTTTGTACGTTGGCATTCAACAGCGTCCAGAATGTCGCTTTGTTTTCTTCATATCCCGGCTTACCCTTCCCAGGAAACTGTGGTGAGAAACGGAACCAATCAAAGTATACAATAACTTCGTCCCTATTAGTTGCTGTTGGATTAGTATAAGTCAGGTAAACATCATGCACACCGGTCTGAGCTTTAAAATCAACAGCCAGATTTCGGTAACCGGGGCCTTCAGGAACTTTCCATGAGGCAATTACCGGCCCGCCAGGCTTATCTAACCTTAACTGCATACTTCCACCCGGCTTACCAGATGAATATCTATAAATCAGCTGATCAACCTTGTTTAGGTTCACGGCAGGAATTCTGGCTACTGCATTATTCTTAAAGAAAAGTGCAATGTTGTTATTTCCTATAATCGCGTTGACCATACTATCAGCAATAACAGAGTTGATAACCGGTTGACCTGTTTTTAAGAATTTATGAATCTCCTTTGATTTTTCAGGCGATACATTCACCTTTAACCATTCAGTTAATGAAGTTAATTTTGTTTGCAAGGAATCATCATACTGTCTTAACAAAGGATATTCCGACGAAATATCTTCATCTCTGGTGTTGTTAAAATAAGCCATGAATTTATAAAATTCATCATGCTTAAATGGATCATACGGATGGCTATGACATTGTACGCAGGCAAATGTTGTACTCAACAATCCTTCCCAGGTAGTATTAACGCGGTCTAAAACCGCAGCAACCCTAAACTCTTCATTATTTGTACCACCCTCATCATTGGTCATGGTATTTCTTTGAAACGCTGTAGCGATATACTGGGCGTCGGTAGGATCTGTAAAAAAATCACCTGCTATCTGTTCAGTAACAAATTCATTGTAAGGCATATCCTTGTTAAATGCACGGATCACCCAATCGCGGTATTGCCAGATGTTTCTGCCCACATCGGCCTCGTAGCCTTTGGTATCTGCATATCTTGCAACATCTAACCACATAGATGCCCATTTCTCTCCAAAACGCTGAGAGGCCATTAATGAATCTACTAAGATTTGGTAGGCTTTATCTCCATCTTTGGCTGTTAAGTATTGTTCTGCCAGTTTTTTTGGCGGAGCCATCCCAATCAGATCAAGACTTGCCCTTCTTAATAAAGTTGGTCTGTCGGCCTCGGCAGATGGTTTTAATTCCTGTTCATCAAGTTTCTCAAGGATGAACTTATCAATATCATTCTTAGCCCAGTCGCCACTAACATCTGGTATCTCTACCTCTTTTACTGGCAAATAAGCCCAATGATCGCCCCATTTGGCACCTTGTTTTATCCACCTCTTAAAAATGTCTATTTCATCTTCATTGAGTGCTTCATGTTTGTAAGGCATACGCTCTTCAGGATCTTTGCTTAGCAAGCGTTTTATCAGCTCACTTCCATCAGGATCTCCGGGGATAATAGCAGGCTTACCACTTTTAGTAGCAGCAATTGCTTCCTCATGGAATAACAAGCTAAATCCTCCTTGTTTTTTCACGCCTCCGTGACAGGAAATACATTTTTTGTTAATAATAGGTTTTACTTCAGTATTGAAATCCACTTTCTTATCATACGACATCAGCAGTGAACATACAATCACCACAGCAAAAAGGACAAGCAGGACCAATAGTTTCTTGTTGCGAAAAAATTTCATAACGACATTACAATATTTGGCTTCAGTGTGTTAATGTAAATTACCTATTATTTCACATAAAAACCTAACAGCCAGTGCAAAAGTTTCTAACAAGAGGCGGCAAAAACAAGCAAAAAACCCTTTTAACTAGCAAAACAAACCTTTGCGCAAAATTTTCAATGTCGATGCAACTTTTTCAAAAAACAAGAATACTTATCATCCTAACACGCAGTGCACGCGTTTCATCCTTATACTCGTCATCTCTCCTATAGTCGAGACGGCGTATTCTCCCTTAAAATTTAATGTTCTGTATTCTAACAGCATTCAGAATAGCAAGCAGTGCCACACCCACATCAGCTATCACCGCTTCCCACAATGTAGCCACACCACCAGCACCTAAAATCAATACAGCAACCTTCACAATCATAGCCAGAGCGATGTTTTGCCAAACTATGCTGCGCGTAATCTTACCAATCTTTATTGCAGTTACAATTTTTGAAGGCTGATCGTTCTGTATTACAATATCGGCAGTTTCTATGGTAGCATCACTCCCCAATCCCCCCATAGCAATTCCGGCATCCGCCAATGCCACAACAGGCGCATCGTTTACCCCATCACCAATAAAAGCAATCTTTAAATTTTTATCCTTAAGCGCCTGCACTTTCTCCACCTTATTTTCAGGTAAAAGATCACCAAATGCATCATCAATACCTAAAAAGGCCGCTACCCTGCTCACTACACTTTGCTTATCACCACTTAGCATTACCGTTTTTATACCCAGGGCATGCATATCCGCAATGGCCTGCTTGGCATCTTCTTTTACTTCATCCGCAATAGTGATATAACCGGCATATATCTTATCAATGGCTACAACTACTACGCTATCGGTAATGTCATCTATGGCATTATCATAAGCTATGTTAAACTTTTTAAGCAATTTCGCATTACCCGCAAGCACCTCCCTACCATCAATAATTCCTTTTAAACCATGACCGGCAATCTCCTCAACCTGTTCAATTTTTACTCCTGAGATTTCATCTCCGGCATATTCCTTAACTGCTACAGCAATTGGATGGGTTGATTTACTTTCGAGCGCAGCAGCTATCCTTACAAGCTCTTTTTCATTATATCCGTTAGCCACAACTACCTCCTGGACATCAAAAACTCCCTTGGTAAGCGTTCCTGTTTTATCCATCACTACAGTATTTACAGTAGTAATTACGTCCAAAAAATTAGACCCTTTAAACAATATACCATTCTTAGATGCCAGGCCAATCCCGCCAAAATACCCCAGGGGGATAGAAACCACCAATGCACAAGGGCAACTAATTACCAGGAATACCAGCCCTCTGTACAACCAATCGCTAAAGTTATAATCGGCTACAAAAAAATAAGGGACTGCAACCACAAGAACAGCCAATAAAAACACTATTGGAGTATACACCTTGGCAAAGCGCGAAATGAACAATTGTGTTTGAGATTTCCTGGCCGTAGCGTCTTGCACCATTTCAAGAATTTTACTCAGCTTACTATCTTTAAACAAGGCTGTAACCTTTAATTCGGCAAGCTGGTTCAGGTTAATCATACCGGCAAGTACAGATTCACCTTTTTCTTTATTGTCAGGTCTGCTTTCGCCAGTCAGGGCAGCAGTATTAAAGGTTGCCTTATCCGATGTTAACACACCATCAAGTGCTACCTTTTCACCCGGTTTAACCTGTATAATTTCATCAATTTGAACCTCAGCAGGCAGCACATTAATTACCTTTCCATCTCTGATCACATCCACACTGTCCGGCCTGATATCCAGTAAAGCCTTAATACTTCGCTTTGCGTTACTAACAGCTGAATCCTGAAACCATTCTCCTATCGAATAGAATACCATAACGGCAACACCCTCGCTATAAGATCCAATTGTAAAGGCTCCAATAGTAGCTACACTCATCAGAAAAAACTCATTAAAAAAATCAAGTCTTATTGCTTTTCGAAATGCCAGGGCAAGCACATCATACCCGGCCAATAAATAAGCAGGGATAAAAACTACCAGCTGAATAACATTGCTAAACACAATACTAAAACCATACTCCAATACCATCATAACAATGATAATGGCCAGCGCTGTTAATAATGGCCAATGCCCTATTATCCCTGATGGTTCCTCGGCGCCATGATTATGCCCATCATCATCAGAATGTTCGTGTTGATGGTTCTCTTTATGATTGTGTGGTGCTGCTTTTTTTGGTTCCTCAACCGAACAGCAATCTTTATGATTATTTGATAATTGCATAACTCTAAATATATAGCCAAAGGTACAGGCTACAGCTATGCAATGCTATTGCAAAGGTATAGATGGATTACACTGATCGCATATTCCTTTAATAATGAGGTTCATCTCCTGACGAAAGAAATTAATAGGCAGTGAGATATCAGGTATTTTGGTATTTGGCAGACAAAATGTTTCCTTACAGGTATTGCAATAAAAATGAACATGAAGATCATGATGATTTTCTCCATCACAATCTTCCTCGCATAAAGCATATTTTGTGGCACCGGTGCCGTCCTCAATACTATGAACCAGCCCCTTTTCTTCAAAAGTTTTCAATGTCCGATAAAGCGTAATCCTATCCGATGGAGCCATCCCTCTTTCCAGGTCGTTTAAACTGATGGCCGCATTTTGCCTGGTTAAAAACTCCAACACTAACAAACGCATAGCGGTGGGATTAATATCCTTTACCTTTAATTTATTCTCAATGTCTATTATCATAAGCCTTGCACTTTTTATCGAAAATCACACTATTTATGATCATCGTTCACTTCAAGCCAATGGCCGTCCGGATCTTTAAAATATACTTGTTTTATACCATCAACCCTTAAAGTAACTGCCTTACGTGTTCCCGCCCAGTCTTCAAATTCAATTTTCTTAACATTTAGCAGCGTAATGAACTTGTCTACAGAAGGTACACTAAAACATAAATGTTCATTCTTATCATGCTCTACGCCTGCTTTTGCACCTTGAATTAAATGCAGATGTCCGGCAGGGCCAATAGAGAACCAGGTATGTTTACCATCTTTAAACGGCTCCGGAATAATCTCCAGATCAAAAACATCTTTATAAAATGCTGTAGACTTAGCCAGATCAGTAACATACACTGCAATATGATTTAGAACTGCTCCTTGTTGCTTCTTTTCTGCTTGCGCCATTGACTTTTGGAACGGGGTTAACATTACCAGAGTTAAAACGATTAATGTAAGGGTTTTCATATAGAATGATTAGGATTTCTTGAACAAGATGGTTAAAATTCTTGGAATATCTGTTCTGTTATTGTCATCAAAATACTCCTCAACATCAACCAATGTCAGTCCATGCTTTTTACCAGCCTGAATAAAATCAGATATATTATGGTTAAAACAATCTACAATCTGCTTACCCTCTTCTGTGTCAAATCTGGCTTTAGTACCAGTGTATTGCTTAAAAGGATGCAATTCACCGATGTACACATACCCCTCAGGATTTAAAGATTTAGATACCTGATTAAAAACATAATCCAGATTATCGATGTGTTCCAATATTAAACTAAAAGTTACCAGATCGTATAAGCCATCTCTGAAATTCCAGCGGGCAGTAATATCTGCCTGTTTAAACTCAACCCTGTTAGATGTTATTTTATCTTTTGCTCTGGCCAGCATTTGATCTGAAAGATCAACCGCTGTAATCATGGCGGCTTTTCCAATCAGCCATTCTGTATTTTTCCCTGTTCCACAACCAATCTCCAAAACTTTATTAAATGGAACACGGGCAAGGCATAACTTTAAAGCCAAACCCTCCAGATCTCTTGTTTTATTATCGTTAGTATCGTATTGTGCAGCCCAGATGTTATAAGCTTGTTTAGTATTCATAAAGCAAAAATAATAAAAATCCCCTTTTTCTTAAGCTATTGATATTCGCTGCTGTTGAATTTCGCATCCAGCCAGTCAATATGCCTTGTCAGGAAATTTTTCAGATACGCGACTTCTCCTTCGTACGACCCCGATACCTGGAGCTCTAAATATGACTGTTTCTTTAAGATATCCCATGTGGTAAAATTCCTGACCTGCGAAACCGCAAGCTTCTTGGCAAGCGGTATCGTTGCATCAGGCAATGTTTTTATTTTGGCTTTAAGCTCGTTCCATCGTTCTCTTATTCTCTGCCTGAAGGCGCGATCCTCCATTAATCTTTTAAACCATATCTTAGGCTCAAAGGCTGAATTAGACATTAGTCCGTTTACCTGATCGCCCAAACGGTTATCATTATTTGCCGCCTTATCAAAATCCCAAACCGGGCCAACATAAATCTTATCGTCGTTACGTTTTTTAAACATAAAGGTGCTCCTAAACGCATCCGGATTACCAATTACTTCATTTACAATATAAAAATCCACATAGCTATTTACATCAAAATACTTTCTGTAGCCATTTACCGGATCTGTAAAATCAGCCGAATACAAGGCGTCCTCCAATTTCTGGAAATGGTTTTTGATATAATCCTTTTGCTGCTGATTGATCTTATCTTCATCAGGATACTTAATTACAAAAGGCATATTCTTTTGTGTCTTAAAATATACTGGCTCGCCATCAGCAAAAAGATCGTGTTCTATCAGGTATCCTCCTGCAAGATCAGGCAAGGCGGTGGTACCATTAGGCTGCTCTTCAATATCAACCAGTCCCTTGCCTTCTTTAATCTGTTCAGTTAGCTGATAATTACCAATAAACAATCCGTTTAAATATACTTCAACATATCTCGAATTTGTAGTAAAAGCACGCCCCATATTTCTGCTCAGCATAAAAGCGAGTTCATTACGCATCAAAGTTTTGTCGGCATAATTAGCTAAAAGCACCCAGTTCTTACTTTCTGCCATACCCAGCAGACCTGCTTTTTTATCGAGTTTAATGCGATAAGGCTTTTTAGGCATATCATACCATGTCGAATTGCCTCTTCCCTTTATTTCCGTTTTACCTTCATAAACTACATCTTTAAAATTGCTCACTAACTTTAAGGAGCCCGTTACATAAGTATCCTTACTGGTTATAGGAACATTATTTGTGTTGATGTAAAGTGCCGCAATACCGTTGTCTGTAAACTTAACAACATATGTCTTTTTGGAATTGTCTTCAGCTACTACACTGTAACTTACCAAACGTGTAAAGTCATTAACGGTTGTATCGCTTTTCTGAGTTACTTCACCAATAACGATCTTTACCCCATCGTAAGTAAATGATGGTATCAGCTTACTGATATCCGTTCCGGCAAATGCCCTGGCATATATGGTATCGCCTACAATCTCGCCGTTAACATCATTCACCAGAACATGGTTCTTCCTGGCACTAAAGCTAAAGGTTTTTAACTGCTTGTCGCTTTTTGGTATTACCGGCGGATCTTCATGCTTATTATCCTTTTTACAAGAAGAAATTACAAGCAGCACTGATACAACAAACATCCATTTGCACCAGTTCTTACCGGATTTTAAAGTTCTACAGGTCATAAGGCTTAGTATATTTGGCTATTCAAGATAAAGATTATTTCTGATAACCACTCAGATATAGAACCCCTTATGAAACACCATTAGACCCTTATGCTCAAAATATCATGAATAGCATGTTTTGCATTAGGAAACTGAAATACAAAACCTGATTCAAGCAAACGATTTGGTACTACCCACCTGCTCTTTAAAACCAATTCTGTTTCTGAACCTATCAAAAGCATACCTATTTCCAATAACCACTGCGGACTAGGCAATCCAAATGGAATACCAAAAGCCTTACGGATCAAGCGCATCAGTTCTGTATTTTTAACTGCCAGCGGGGCGACACAATTAACCACCCCCACAAGTCCTTCGTTATTCAATAACCATTCGGTACACCTGGCTACATCATGTTCATGAATCCATGAAACATATTGTTGTCCATCGCCCTGATGGCCGCCCAAACCGAATTTAACAAGGTTAAGCAGACGAGGGAACACGCTGTCATTTCTACCTAAAACAATCCCCATCCGCAATGCAACTTTACGTGTTAAAGCTGTTTCTGTTTCAAAGAATGAAGCTTCCCATTGTTTACACACATCAATAGAAAAGCCATAACCAATTTCTCCCGTATATTCATCCTGTGAATGATCTTCCGCATGGCGATAAATTGTAGCAGAAGTTACATTGATCCAAAGTTTTGGAGGGTTAGCCATTTCGGCAATTACTTTATTTAACAATCTGGTGGGTACTGTTCTTGAGGCAATGATTTCTTCCCTATTCTTTTCATTATAACGGCAGTTTACATTTTTCCCGCAAAGATTGATCAGCATATCTGCATCCTTAAGCGTTTCGGTCCACTGCCCTTCAGTTCTTCCGTCCCATAAAACTGTTTCCACATTATCTTCAGCAGCTTTACTTTTTCTGCTGAGGATCACCACGTGCCTGGCAATAGTTTTATAGTAGTTAGCTAAAACACTACCCAGATAACCGTTACCTCCAGCCAGAACTATTTTTGCGTATTTCATATTCTTTAGATAAAGAGGATCAGTAAAAGAACAACTATTCTGTACAGCACCCAGGTTAAGGTAGGTATATATCCTAGTTTTAAAATACCCATTCGTCTAAAATGTTCCAGAAACATAATGCCGGCCACTCCCATAAAATATGCAGCGTAAAAAAGTGCAGGCAATACCAAAAACTTAGCCATCAACAAAGCAGGTAGCAGCAATAAAGATCCGGCAAAAGATATCGTCATCATATTACCCAGGTACTCCCACTTTTTATCCCATGCCATAATGCTTACCACAATTGCCTGAAAAACAATTTGTCCGCCACAAATAAAATACTCTCTATAGGTACTACCAACAGGCATTAGCTCTTTTAATAAACCCACATAATGTGTAAGTATAAAACTGGCCATAAACCAGGTGAATATTAAATATGCAATGCGATACCTCAATTTAAAAGTAGGTTGAATTGCAAAGCTATCTTCTGTAATTTCAGCAGGTATAATTACTTTTCTATTGTAAGATACAAAAGCGTATACCTTACTCATTATCCAGATAAAAGGTTTAAGAGAAAAGAGTGGCCCTAACAACGGGATTGAGTTTGCGAGCACTTTAAACAAACTGTTTATGCCGTATGTTACCTGCCCTGTTTCAGTATCAACCAGTGCAATTTCATTCACCGCCCGCTGCTGATCTACATAAGGACAAACATTTTGAGGCATGTTCTGATAAGGTTGTGCTCCTGTCGGATCAAGCATTCCAACCTTAGTAAAACCTTTGGTATACAGCTTGCACATTGGGCATTCTGCATCAAAAAGGATCAAGTGGTTTTTTAAGCTTTTCATAGATCAAATGTAAGAACAAATTATTAAACTTTCAAAACTTATTGAAAGTTTAATCTTAAAACACACTTAAGAGTTCATAGACATATCCATGAAACGCATTGACATAATGTGTAATGTTTATGTACAATTTCTTTTGCTATTGTTTTGCTTTCCTCTTGCTGAAGCAAACAAAAAGTAAAATTTACCCAAAAGAAAAGCAACGTATCAGCAAAATTTAAATTACACCTATTGTAGTTCACGCACTATCCTGATCTAGGATATTCATTAATAATTGATTTACAGTTTACCTGAAAGTTCTTTCGCTTTTTGGTAATTCGGGGTACCTTGTGGGATTTTGGATAACCAAATTAAGGCCTCTTTTTTGTTGTCTTGTTTAATATAACTCAATGCCACATAATAGGCAGCATCGTATTTAAACGCTGACTCTCCTTCGTACAATTTCTTAAGTACGGTTCTTGCCTCATGTTCCTGGGAATTCTTTATCAGCGTAATAGAAAAATAATAAGAAAGCAGCGGATCCTGCGGGTTACTCATGTATTCTCTTTGCATGATCTTACGTGCAGCAGTATAGTCTCCTGCGTTATATAGTTCAGCCGCTTTATTAAGCACACCGGCACTTTCACCACGCTCTGTTACCGACATTTGTTTGCTGATCTCATATTTATTATACAAGCCCGAAGACCATGGTGCCCAAATAAACAAGCCAACACCTAAAACCACAACTATACCAATCCATATGACAAAAGATTTATAGTTCGCTTTCTTAAGAGGGGTTTCTGCATGTTTACCTTCTTCTGAAAAATGTATATTGGCCATTGAGGGGTTATAATAAAATACTGAAATAAGATTATTTAGCTTGCTTTAAAACCAGTGCGCCCAATGGAGGAATATTTAAAGAAATAGAATACTCCCTTCTATGGCAGTTCTCTTTTAATGGCAGCAACACTGCTTCATTCAACTTTCCACTTCCAAAAAACTCCTCGGCATCCGTATTGAATATTTCTTTCCATTTAGCTTTAAACGGCAAACCTACAAGATAATTCTCGCGGAAAACAGGAGTAAGATTCAGGATCACAATAAGTGTGTCTTTTGCTTTTAGACCTTTCCTAAGGTAAATGTAAACCGAATGCTGGGCATCATCGGCATTGATCCATTCAAAACCCTCGTGTGAAAAGCTGTGTTCATATAGCGCCGGTTCAGATTTGTATAGTTTATTGATGGCCCTAACGGTTTTCTGCATTCCCAAATGAGGAGGATGCTGCAACAGATGCCAATCTAACGAGTTCTTAAAATCCCATTCGTGTGTTTGAGCAAACTCATTACCCATAAAAAGTAACTTGGTACCCGGTTGGGTAAACATATATGCATATAGCACCCGCAGGTTGGCAAATTTTTGCCACTCATCGCCTGGCATCTTATAAATCATTGAAGATTTGCCATGCACTACCTCATCATGAGAAAAAGGCAGCATAAAGTTCTCACTAAAGGCGTAAGTAATGCTAAAAGTGAGTTGATGATGATGGTATTTTCTGTTAAGCGGATCGTTTTTAAAGTATTTTAACGTATCATTCATCCAGCCCATCATCCATTTCATTCCAAAACCCAGTCCGCCGGCAAACACAGGATGTGTTACCCCCGGATAAGTACTGCTTTCTTCTGCGATGGTATGGACACCTTCAAAGGAGCCATACACAGCTTCATTAAGGTCTTTAAGGAATAATGTTGCACCAAGGTTCTCGCTGCCCCCAAACTCGTTGGTAGCTGCTTCTTCGGCCTTTCTGGAGAAATCAAAATAGAGCATCGATGCCACCGCATCTACACGTAATCCATCAGCGTGGAATTTATCTAACCAGTACATTGCATTACTGATCAGGAAAGACCGTACTTCATTTCTGTCGTAATTAAAGATGTATGATTTCCAATCGGGATGAAAGCCTTTGCGCATATCGGCATGCTCATATAAATGGGTACCATCAAATTTGAAAAGCCCATGAGCATCGCCGGGAAAATGCGAAGGAACCCAGTCCAGTATCACACCGATATTGTTTTTATGCAGTTCTTCTATCAAAAACATTAACTCCTGCGGAGTTCCATGCCTGGAGCTTGCTGCAAAATAACCTGTAATCTGGTACCCCCATGATGGGTAATATGGATACTCCATAATAGGCATCAGCTCTACATGGGTAAAGCCCATATCTAATACATAAGGCACCAGGCTTACTGCTATTTCTTTGTAGGTTAATACCCTTTTTGGTTCTGATGGGTCGCGCTGCCATGAGCCAAGATGCACTTCATAAACCGACATAGGTGTATTCAGTGCATTTGCTTTTGGGCGCTTATTGAGCCATGTTTTATCTTTCCAGGTATAATCTGTATCCCATACAATAGAAGCAGTTCTTGGTGGATGCTCCCATTTGGTAGCAAAGGGATCCCCTTTTTCTATATCGCTGCCATCAAAACCTTTAATGGCGTATTTATAAACTTCGCCTTTGCCAATGTTCGGGATAAAACCCTCCCATATACCAGAAGAATCTAACCGCCTGTTAAGCTGGTGCGATGTTTTGTTCCATTGGTTAAAATTTCCGGTAACATTTACTGCCTGGGCATTAGGTGCCCAGACAGCAAAGTAAGTTCCTTCCGTTTTATTGTGTTGTATTAGGTGTGCACCAAATTTCTCATACAACCGAAAATGCTTGCCTGAAATAAATAATGAGATATCAAAATCGCTAAATAAACTGTAGGCAAGCACTTCCATTAATTATAGATTTTTATTGTGGTGAAATTTTTATTTGATTTAAAACGCAAGCAATTACGCTCATCCAATGTATAATCGGCGACTTCATGATCATCAACCGTGATCTTATTGACGTTGAACGGCAAGCCAACAATGTTGTAATTGTACAACTCGTAATTAGGTGTATACAAGCCACTTCTCGACTGCTCAATAGTTAACGCATACTGCGTTCCTTTAACACTGAATTTTTTCTCTGAGTAGATGTCCTGCTCATAAGCAAATGTATCACCATGATCTTCGTACAAGAACGAGTTCACTTCATAATCAGAAAAATAAACATTCAGCAATACCTCGTCAATGTCCTTTTCGCCAACATACTGCATTACAGGATATTCCGGAATTACGGAACCTGCTCTAACAAATAATGGCATATGATCTAATGGTGTAGCAATGCTATGCTCGCTCTCTCCGGTTAATACCTCATGCGTCCAGAAGTTATACCATTTTCCTTTTGGCAGATAAACCATACGGGATGCTGCACCTTGCTCTAAAACAGGGCAAACCAATATTTTATCACCAAATGTAAACTCATCCTGGCGGTAACCATTGCTGATGTTTTCTTGCTCAAGCATTACCAATGGTCTTAAAATTGGGAAACCATAACGGTGATGCTCCCAAAATACCGAATATAAATAAGGAAGCAACCTGTATCTTAATTCAATGTATGTTCTGTTAATGCTGGTATATGGTTCTCCGAAACTCCAAGGTTCTCTTTCAGCTGTATCACCGGCAGAGTGTGCACGCATAAACGGAGAGAAGGTACCCAGTTGGATCCATCTGGTAAATAATTCCGGATCCGGCTCTCCACTGAAACCTCCTATATCGGTTCCGCAAAAAGGTACCCCTGAAACTGACATGCGCTGACATTGGATATTACCAATTTTTAAGTGTTCCCATGTAGCCACGTTATCACCGGTCCACACACAACCATAGCGCTGCATACCAGAATATCCCGCCCGGGTAATGGTAAACGGACGCTTATTACGCATTAGCTTTTTCAAGCCGTCGTAAGTTGAACGTACCATCTGCATACCATACACATTATGTGCTTTGYGATGCGAACCTCTATAACCATCATAGTTATGTCTTACATCGTTAGGGAATGTTCCTGAACCGAATACTGCCGGCTCGTTCATATCATTCCATACTCCTGCAACACCTATATCTACTAATTCTTTGTATAAGTTACCCCACCATTCTCTTACGGTTGGGTTGGTAAAATCAGGAAACTGGCATCTTCCCGGCCATACGTGGCCTTCCATAAAGTAGTCGTCGCTACGGCGACAGAAATAGTTGTTTTCCTTACCTTCTTTAAATACCCAGTAGTTATCATCGACTTTAATTCCCGGATCTATCATAACAACGGTTTTGAAACCATCGTTTGCAAGTTCCTTAATCATCCTTTTAGGATCAGGAAAGTGGCTTTTGTTCCAGGTAAAGCAACGGTAGCCATCCATATAATCGATATCCAGATAAATGGCATCGCATGGAATATTACGTGATCTAAAGCCTTCTGCTATTTCTTTAACCTTCTTTTCAGGATAGTAACTCCACCTGCACTGGTGATAACCTAAGGCCCATTTGGGAGGCATTGGATGCGTTCCCGTTAGGGTCTGATATCTTTTTACCACGTCCATCATATGCGGGCCGTGGATGTAATAGTATTGTAATTCACCTCCATCTGCCCAGAAACTGGTTTTGGAGTTGTCTTCTCTTCCAAAATCGAAATAAGAACGGAAGGTATTATCGAAGAAAATACCGTAAGCCGCCTGCTCATTTACACCAACATAAAATGGAATAGTACGGTACAATGGATCCTGATCCCATCCAAATGAGTATGCATCGGTATTCCAGTTTTGGAAATGACGCCCTCTAAGGTTCATGTTTCCTGATTTATCGCCAAGTCCAAAGAAGTTCTCTTCCGACCCACACTTTTTAGTGGCATATACATAGTAACCACCAAATTCTATATTTTCTTCCCAGTGCATTGGTGTGGCATCTTCACTCATCACCTTCTGGTTCAGATTATCTGTGAAAGAGATGTGGAAATCGTCTTTTCTTACTTTACAGGTAACAGTATTGGTTGATATCGCATAATACTCTGGCAGTTCCTCGAATTTAAATGTGGTTACCTTTTGGTCTACCACCGGAACTGCATAAGAGAAATCATCCAGAAAAACACCATGTGGTGCCAGTCTAACTCTGATGATTTCGTCGCTTACCACTCTGATTTCAACTTTAGCATCCCCATCAGCAAAGAAAAATTTGTTTCCAACTGTGGTAACACTTTGTACCGGACTAAGATATTTTTTAACTATTGGTTTTATATCCGTTACCGGATTGTTTAAATGCTGAACTTGCTCCTCAACAATTTCCTTTGTGATTATATTATTTATTATTTCTTTATTTTCTTCCATGAAAAATCGCTTTAGTAAAAATTTGCCCCCCTTTTGATCATGTAATAGATCGTGTATTCTGTACATACTAAAGTGTTAAATTTTCTATTAAAACCAAAGGATTATTATTATATAAAAATATACGCATAAAAAAGGCCCTGACATTGCTGTCAGGGCTCTTTTATAAAACTAATTAATTGATGAAGAGCTGTGTTAATTTGATTTTATGGGTTAAATGTAAATCCTATGTAGTAAAGTGCGCCTATAGAAGGGTTACCATAAGAAGTAAAGTAATATTTATTTAATATGTTTGAGCCCCCAAGTTTAACCATTGATTTTACTGAAGGTATTTTTAAGTTAACCTGTGCATCAATTGTATTGAATGAAGGAACATCTCCTGAAGCAAATGATGAGTTCCAGTAAAACTTATCTTGCCAGCGGTAATTAACATTAAAACCAAAGTTTTTAATGATCTCTTTGTTACCAAGACCTAAATTATAACGAATCTCCGGAGTGTTAAAATCATTAATATAATCTGTAGGAAGGTCGCCTAATTTGTTGTAAGATACGTTACCGCTTAAGTTATAACCGCCTATTAAATAATCCAAGCCCAATGCGCCTCCGTAAGAAGTTACTTTACCGGTTGCATTTACAGGTACTCCAAATTTAGAGAAGGAATTATCGTCGTTTTGCTGAAAAACATCCACTGCTGTAATGAAATTCTTATAAGTATTGTAGTAAGCATAGGCATCTATCAGGAACCTTGACCCTAACAATCCTTTATAACCTACTTCGTAGGCCTGCACGCTCTCAGGACGAACCCCTCTTGGATCAAAGTTGTATTGTTTTAGCAGAGCAGGATTAGGAGCACCAGCTGCTACAGAACCCAAGAATGCGCGATAACTTACATCAGTATAAGGAATATCTGTTGTAAGCATATGGTATTTCTCCAACATACTAGGTATACCACCAATAAGCCTTTGTAAACCACCTGCTACCGACAAATCTATGTACTGGTTTTGGGTTGTTGGATTCCGATAACCTGTTTGGTATGATACCCTGATGTTATTATCCGGAGCTACAGTAAGTACTCCTGATACTCTTGGTGTGAAACGGCCATCAAAGTTAGAGCTTTTATCATATCTGCCAGATAAAGCCAGTTTGAATTTATCATCAAACATTTTTTTAGCGATCTGGGCAAATGCACCGTATTCATTTATATCAATTTTATCGGTAAGATCATCAAAAATAGTTCCCCCTGAACGCAATTGGTAAATCCGGTATGAACCTCCAACCTGTAATTCAACTACATTATTAAGTGCATTTGAGAAATTATACATACCCTCATAATGGTATAGATTGGTTTTATCGTCGAATTTAGCACCTGTTCCCGAAGCAATGGTACTGTTTACAATTTTATCTTTTGCAGCTTCAAACTGAGGGGTACCAGGCACAAAGCGTCCCTGATCGGCAACATTTCTTGCAGCTGCATGAGCTTGTGCATCAGTAATTCCCGGAGTGGTCAATTTTGCTCCTATGTATGTACTGATGTATTGAGGGTACCATGTTTGTGATGTTTTTGAAGCTTCGTTGATGAATGCTCCTAAAATAGAGGAGATATATGAATCACCCGAACGTTCTTGTGTGGTATAACCCCTTACAAAGAAATCCTGTCCTTTTAGTTCTAATTTGTATTGCCCGATGCTAAAGTTACGCAATGAGTAACGATCTGAACCGGTATATACCGAAGTACCCGTTCCCCAGTTTATCTGGGCAATACCTTCTATTGTAGGTGTAAATCTGTAGTGTAACGAYCCGGAAGTTTTAAGCGATTGGGTATTGTAATCTACCAGTGCATTTTCATTATAACCGGTCCTTGTTACTTCCTGATTTGGAAGAATGGTTTGATTTTTAAGCCCGAAATAGAATGGCAGATACTGACCAGATACTGCAGGGCGCAATGGAGCCGGAACATTTGCATTTATAAAGTTCAGGTAGGCAGGATAGCTTGTTCCTGCAGGAAGATTATCAAGGACCGTTTTTGGATTAAACGCTCCACCAGATGCAGCTAAGATACCCGCCCGTATAGTAGGCTCAATGCTTTGCTGAACTATACTTCTCATATTTTGCGAGCTTTCATCACCATAAACGTTTATACCATCATAAGCCGGATCTGAAGCCCTATCGCCTGCTTTAAAAGCGCGGCCATTGCGATCAAAGTTGCTATAGTTATCTGCCTGCCAGTCTTTTGCCTGAAGGAACGAGAAAGTAGCTTTTACAGCGAACTTATTATTCCAGGCTTTTGCCAAACGTACATCCAACTGGTTATACTGCTGATTTCCGGTATTGTTATCATTTACATGATTAATTCCCGACTTATAAGAAAAGCTGGCTCCCTGGTAATCAAAAGGGCTTTTTGAGGTCATAAGCATGGTACCGCTGATACCGCCCGCACCATATAGCGCTGAAGATGCTCCCGGCAGTAACTCTACGTTATCCAGATCAAGATCTGAAATACCAATAATATTTCCTACAGAGAAATTTAATCCTGGTGCCTGATTGTCCATTCCATCAACAAGCTGATTAAAACGGGTATTGCCATTAGAGTTAAATCCTCTGGTGTTTATTGATTTAAAAGTTAAACTCTGTGCACTGATCTCAACACCTTTCATATTGGTTAGGGCGTCATAAAATGAGGGAGCAGAAAGCTCTTTTAATACAGCAGGTCCCATACGCTCTACAGACACCGGAGATTCAAGAATTCGCTCCGGAGTTCTGGATGCAGAGATAACCACCTCCTGACCTAAAACGGTAGCAGTTTCTATCTCAAAGTCCAGATTCGAAGCATTTCCTGTAACTTCTTTCTCAATTGAAGCGTATCCAACATAAGAAATAACGATTGTAAATGGAGCGGCTTGCTTAACGGTAAGTGTGTATTTACCACTCATATTAGTGGCTGTGGCTATTGTAGTTCCTTTGACAGTAATCCCAACACCTGGTATTGGTTCCTTAGTGGCTTTATCGGAAACAGACCCACTAATGGTTACATTTTGAGCCTGCGCTACCAAACCGGTAATACATAGCAATAAAAATGCAAAGATTGCTTTGGTAAAAATTTTATTCATGCAGTTAATTTATATAAGGTTAATTTATTATAAATATAATACATTAATTTAATTTTCCAAATCCAATTTTGATGAATATTTCATTGCCAAAATCGGATTTTGATTGCAATTGATTTAACTTTTATGTTAACTTGCAAAGTCAATTTAAATTCAAAGGAAGTAGTAATCAAATACTTTCATTTATGTTTTAGATGTGCCTTTAACTGAGCTATGATGAATAAAATAAAAGCCCTCATTTGCATTGTTATCCCAATACTATTAACATATGCTCTCAATACAAAATTCGGCGATACCCCTCCTCTTCTCAAATTCCTGAATCCCTTTACCGGTTTTTGGCAAAACGCAGAAAAAAATACAGTAAATCCAAATAGAAAAATTACCCTAAAAGCTACTTATCAGAATGTTGATATCGCATTCGACGACAGGATGATTCCGCATATTTTTGCGCAAAACGATCATGATGTTTATTATGCTCAGGGTTACGTAACAGCAATGCATCGTTTATGGCAAATGGACTTTCAAACCCGTTTTGCTGCCGGCCGCATCTCTGAAGTGGTAGGGAAAAAGGCCATAGAACTTGATAAATATCAACGTAGGATGGGTATGGTTTATGGCGCTGAGAAATCTCTGGAAGGAATGATGACCGACCCGAAATCAAAAGAAATGATACTGGCATATACCGCTGGTATAAACGACTATATACATTCTTTAACGCAAGCCAAACTACCCATTGAATATAAATTATTGGATTTTAAACCTGAAGACTGGACTCCTTTAAAATGCGCATTACTGCTAAAACAGATGTCGGCAGTATTGGCAATGGGCTCCGATGAGTTTTATATGACCAATATCAGAAAGAAGTTTGGCACTGATGTGGTTAAAGATTTATTTCCTGACTACCCTTTCAAAGAAGATCCGATTATTCCTGTTGGTACCAAATGGGATTTTGATCCACTGCCCGTTCCTACTCCGCCTGCTGATGCATTAAAGGAAATGACAACCGGAAATATAGAAACTAAACAAAAAGAAGAAGGAATTGGAAGTAATAACTGGGCCATATCAGGTGCAAAAACAAAATCCGGCTACCCTATTTTAGCAAACGACCCTCACCTTGATTTAACCCTTCCTTCTATCTGGTACCAGATTCAACTTCATGCTCCAGGTCTAAACAGCTATGGCGTATCATTACCGGGAGCACCGGGAGTAATTATAGGCTTTAACCAAAATATTGCCTGGGGAGTTACCAATGTAGCCGCAGATGTGCTGGATTTTTATGAGATCAAATTCAAAGACAATACCCATAAAAGCTATTGGTATAATAATGAGTGGAAAAATACCACAACCCGACTTGAAAAGATCCTGATAAGGGGTAGCAAAGCTGAAATAGACACCGTTTATTATACGCACCAAGGTCCGGTAGTTTATCTTCAGAAGCCAGAAAAGTTTTCTAAGGCTCAAAATATTCCTATCGGAAATGCACTAAGGTGGATTGCTCATGATAAATCTAATGAGCTTAAAACTTTCTATTTGCTAAATCGCGGCAAGAACTACAACGATTACCGCAAAGCACTTACTTATTATACGGCTCCGGCACAAAACTTTGTATTCGCTTCGGTTGATAATGATATTGCCATTACCGCAAATGGCAAGTTCCCACTAAAATGGAAAGATCAGGGTAAATTTATTATGGATGGTTCTGATCCTAAAAATGATTGGCAAGGATGGATTCCTGCTTCTCAAAACCCAACTGTTAAGAACCCTCCAAGAAACTTTGTTAGTTCGGCCAATCAATCATCTACCGATCAAACTTACCCTTATTACATTAACTGGGAATTTAGTCCGTATGAACGGGCGAAACGCATAAACGACAGGTTAACAGTAATGACTAACGCTACTGCCGACAGCATCAGAACGATGCAGACCGACACTTACAGCATCCATGCCCAAAATATCTTACCCGCTATTTTACCTTTGGTAGATGGCAGCAAGTTAAACGCCACACAAAAAGAAGGGTTCTCTTTAGTGTCTGCCTGGAATAAACATTACGATGCAAAAGAAGTTGCAGCAAGTATTTTTGATCTGTGGACCAAACGCATTCAATACAATATCTGGGATGATGAATTTAGTGTTGACGGTGTTCCAATGCGCTATCCTTCCAGAGACAGAACCGTACAACTGATTTTAACACAGCCAGATTCCAAATGGGTCGATAACATTAAGACACCAGAGAAAGAAACGTTAAGTGATCTTGTAAATGAGGCCTTTAAGTATTCATGCGATAGCCTGGAACGTAAATACGGGCCTATTGGCGAAAGATGGCAATGGGCCAACTTTAAGCATAGCAATGTTCCGCATCTGGCAAAAATACCGGGTTTCGGCTCTAAAACATTAATGATTGGTGGTGGTAAAATGACCATAGATGCATTAAGCGAAAGCAATGGCCCCTCGTGGCGAATGGTTGTTGAATTAGGAAAAACACCTAAAGGACATGGCGTTTTCCCGGGCGGACAATCGGGCAACCCTGGCAGTAAATTCTACGACAATATGATCGACACCTGGGCTAACGGCGAGCTGTATGACCTTTTCTTTATGCAATCTGTTGATGACCCATCGGCCAAAATAATCTCTAAATTAAAAATATCCAAAAAATAGCATCATGGTATTTATTGTAATTTTAATAGCCTCTTATTTACTTCAAATGGTTTTGCCCTGGTGGATAATCGTAGTGATTTCATTTGCAACATGCGGTTTAATTGGTAAAACAGGAAAGATATCTTTATGGTCGCCTTTTTTTGCGATCCTGCTCTTGTGGACAGGAATGGCTTTATTTAAAAGCTTACCTAACAACAATGTTTTAGCATTAAGGGTAGCAGGAATGCTTGGTRTAAGTTCATGGATATTGGTGCTGGCATTGAGCGCTATGCTTGGTGCATTTATAGCGGGAGTAAGCGGTTTTTGTGGTTATCATTTCAGAAAAGCTGTTCTAACCAAGAAAACCAATTCTTAATTAAAACTTTGTTGTGTATTTTTGCACACGTGAAAGATTTAATCGGGCAAATTTTCTCTATTGAGACTAAAGAACAGTTTGAAAAAGCATCCCTTGAAGTATTTAAACATCAGGCAAAAAATTGTTCAGTGTATTGCGAATACATATCTCATTTAAGGATTAAGCCTGAGGAGATATCTTCATCAGATCGTATTCCTTACTTGCCGATCAGCTTTTTTAAAAGTCATGAGGTACTAAGTTCTGCTGACGAAACTGAGATTATTTTTAGCAGTTCAGGCACTACAGGTATGTTGCAAAGCAGACATTTGGTTACCGATGTTAAAGTATACGAACAAAGCTTTAACCTTGCTTTTGAGCAGTTTTACAGCAAACCCGAACAAACATGTTTCCTTGCGCTACTGCCTTCTTATCTGGAACGGGATGGGTCGTCTTTAATCTACATGGTTGATGCGCTGCTAAAGCAAAGCAAACATAAAGACAGTGGCTACTTCTTGCACAATCATGATGATTTGTTCCAAAAACTAAAAAAGCTGCAAGCCTCTGGCCAGAAAACCATTCTAATTGGTGTTACTTATGCCCTGCTTGATTTTGTTGAGCAGTACAAAATAGATTTCCCCGAACTGATTGTAATGGAAACAGGTGGTATGAAAGGCAAAAGGAAAGAAATGGTGAGAGAAGAATTGCACGAAATACTTCAGAATGGCTTTGGCGTTAGTGCCATCCATAGCGAATATGGCATGACTGAACTTTTATCGCAAGCCTATTCTTATGGAAATGGAGTGTTTAATTGTCCTCCCTGGATGAAGATTAACCTTAGGGATACCAATGATCCTTTAAGTCTGATCGCAAACAACAAAACAGGAGGAATCAATGTTATCGATCTTGCAAACATCAATTCCTGTTCTTTTATAGCGACCCAGGATCTGGGCCGCGTATTTGAAGATGGATCTTTTGAGGTTCTAGGCCGTTTTGACAATGCTGATATCAGAGGCTGCAACCTGTTGGTAAATTAGCTTTCTGATTATTTAGCTATTATCAGATAATAGTTCTTTTTACCTTTTTGAACGATAATAAATTGATCATTCAATAGGTTTTCAGCATTAAAAACAGCCTGAGCATCACCAACCTTTTCTTTATTTACAGATACTCCGCCACCTTGTATCAATTTCTTCGCTTCGCCTTTAGAAGCAAAAACGCTCGATTTTTCGGCAAGCAATGTAGCGGCGTCAATTCCTTGTTCAAGTTCCGATTTTGAAATTTCAAATTGAGGGATACCTTCAAATATTTCTAAAACCTGTGTTTCATTTAAAGTTTTGAAAAACTCCAAAGAACCATTACCAAATAAAAATTCAGAGGTTTTAATTGCAGTTTCCAATGCCTCAACAGAATGTGTTCTGATGGTTATATCCTCGGCCAATGCTTTTTGAAGAACGCGCAAATGTGGCGCAGTGTCGTGCTCTGCCTCAAGGCTTTCTATTTCTTCTTGCGATTTAAGCGTAAAAATTCTGATCCATTTTTTAGTATCATCATCAGAAGCATTAAGCCAAAACTGATAGAATTTGTAAGGCGACGTTTTTGCTGCATCTAACCATACCGCCCCGCTTTCAGTTTTACCAAACTTAGTACCATCAGCTTTTTTGATCAGATTGGTAGTCACTGCAAATGCAGTACCGCCATCTTTCCTTCTGATGAGTTCTGTTCCGGTAACAATATTGCCCCATTGATCTGAACCACCCATTTGCACCAGGCAATTGTGGTGTTTCCACAAATAGTAAAAGTCATAACCCTGAATCAGCTGGTAGCAGAATTCGGTAAAAGAAAGTCCCGAATCACCTTCCAGTCTTCTTTTAACACTATCTTTTGCCATCATATAGTTTACAGTAATGTGTTTACCTACATCTCTGATAAAAGTAAACAGGTTCATGTCCTTGAACCAGTCATTATTGTTCACCATCACTGCACCATTACCTGTCGCTTCGAATTTCAAAAACTTAGAAAGCTGTTTTTTCATTCCGGCTAGATTATGTTCTACTGTGGCCTCGGTTTGAAGATTTCTTTCGTCAGATTTACCTGAAGGATCACCTACCATGCCGGTAGCTCCGCCTACTAGTGCATATGGCTTATGGCCGGCACGTTGAAAATGAATAAGCGTCATGATCTGAGTTAAATGTCCTACATGCAGTGAATCAGCAGTAGGGTCAAATCCTATATAACCTGAGGTCATTCCTTCATTCAATTTATCTTCAGTACCCGGCATGATGTCCTGTAACATGCCTCTCCAGCGTAGCTCTTCAACGAAATTGGTCATTCTTATATCCTTTTGCCGCAAATATAGGAAAACCTATGTTATCCTTTAAATTCAATACGCCTCAAAAACGCTTAAACTGAACAAAATTAGCTACTTTTAGGGCAATGAACTTTTTGTCGCATTTTTATTTTGAAAGAGACAATCATGATGCAAACATGGTAATCGGAGTTGTTTTGCCAGATTTTGTAAAGAATGCACAGAAAGACAGCAACTTATATCCGCTAAAAGAAAAACATCTTTTTGAATCTGATGCTGATGAAAATTCTATCCTTATTGGATGGGGCCGACACATTGCAGTAGATGCTGTTTTTCATTCATCGGAGTTTTTTAAATTACATACCAACACCTTAAAACAGATCATCTTACCGGCACTTCAAGATAGCCCTGTTAAGCCTTTTTTCCTAGCTCATATTGGTCTTGAGCTAGTGCTGGATCATTTGCTAACCATCCATGGAACAGTAAACATTAATACTTTTTACGAGCAGTTAGGCCAGGCCAATAAACAAGCAATAGATTCTTTTCTAAAAAAAAGTGGTGTACCAGACACAACGGTATTCTTTAAATTCCTGAACAGCTTTATTTCCAGCAGATACCTGTTTAGTTACCAGAAGATCGAGAACATCTCTTATGCCCTGAACCGCATTTGTATGCGTTTGTGGGACAGCCCATTTACAGAACCACAACTTGCATTATTAACAGATAAACTCTCTGTTTTTAAGACCAGTATTGAAGATGATTACATGTCTATATTCAGCGATGTGGAGCAACATTTAAAGGCTGGCAATCATTAGAATCCTCAACATCAAAAATATTTCATATAAATCTCAATTAGCTCCTAAAGCTAATTTGTATCTTCGCTTCTATGTCACTATTTGATATAAAAGATAAAATKGATGCATTGGTTAAGGAGCTTAACCAACACAGTTACAATTATTATGTATTGGCAATGCCTACCATTGCAGATTACGAGTTCGACAAAAAACTTGAGGAACTTGGCAAGCTGGAAAAGGAGCATCCGGAATTTGCAGATCCCGACTCTCCTACCCTGAAAGTTGGAGGCGAAATAACCAAAACATTTACCACTGTAAAGCACAGGTGGCCAATGCTTTCATTGGGCAACACTTATAACGAGCAAGATCTTCGTGATTTTGATGAGCGGGTAAGAAAAACCATTGGCGAAAGTTTTGAATACGTTTGTGAACTTAAATTTGACGGACTTTCTATTAGCCTGACCTATGAAGACACCAGGCTTGTAAGAGCAGTTACCCGCGGAGACGGAACCAAAGGCGATGATGTAACCACCAATGTTAAAACCATTAACAATATCCCTCATAAATTAAAAAATGAAGAAGTACCGCCTCTGTTCGAGATCAGAGGTGAAATCTTTATGCACCGTGCTGCTTTTGAGCGCCTAAATAAGGAACGCGAAGAGCTTGGGGAGATCCAATATGCCAACCCAAGAAATTTTGCCGCAGGAACCGTAAAAATGCAGGACTCAAAAGAGGTAGCCAGACGCCCTCTTGACTGCTTCCTGTACTCACTAAATACCGATAAAAATTATTTTAAAACACATTGGGAAAGCCTGCAGACTTTAAAAAGCTGGGGATTCAACGTAAGTACCAATTCCAAACTGGTTAGCAACATTGACGATGTATTGTTGTTCATTAAGCATTGGGAAACCGAGCGTTTTAAACTATCATATGACATTGATGGCATTGTAATTAAAGTGAACAGCTATGCACAGCAACAGGAACTGGGCTTTACAGCTAAATCTCCACGCTGGGCCATTTCATTTAAATTCAAAG
Source organism: Pedobacter sp. 05L430 (assembly GCF_056397585.1). Lineage (NCBI taxonomy): Bacteria > Pseudomonadati > Bacteroidota > Sphingobacteriia > Sphingobacteriales > Sphingobacteriaceae > Pedobacter > Pedobacter sp. 05L430. Next base: position 37,706 of record NZ_JBFTNT010000018.1, read on the forward strand.
CAGAAGAAGTAGAGACCATACTGGAAAAGGTAACCTATCAGGTGGGCCGCACAGGTGCTGTTACTCCTGTAGCAAATTTAAAACCGGTGCAACTTGCCGGCACTACTGTAAAGAGGGCCACACTGCACAATGCAAATGAGATTGAAAGATTGGATTTGCATGAGGGAGATAGTGTGTTCGTAGAAAAAGGCGGAGAGATTATCCCTAAAATAATTAATGTGAACCTGGATAAACGCAAAGCCGGTGCACCTAAAATTATTTACCCTTCAGTTTGCCCTGAATGCCAATCGACCCTGATTAGAAAAGAAGGTGAAGTTGCCTACTACTGCCCTAATGATGAAGCTTGTCCGCMACAAATTGTAGGCAAGATCCAACATTTTATTGGCAGAAAAGCAATGAATATAGACGGTCTTGGCGACGAAACCATAGAAACATTTTATCAAAAGGGATTAGTAAAACACATCAGCGATCTATAT
>NZ_JBFTNT010000019.1:0-37509 GCF_056397585.1 Pedobacter sp. 05L430
GGTGAGTATTATAATTGATTTGATTGATCGCAGGACCAAAAAGGTAATCTGGAGAGGTTGGGCAGGAGAATTAAACAATCCTGAAAAGGCAATTTCTCAATTGCCTAAGGTAATTGAGAATGGTTTTAAAAAGCTTTCTGCATAAGTAAACACTTGGGGCAGCTTTTAATCTTTACCAAAGCCTTGAATTACACGGTTCTGGACATTTTTAAACTTAGGTGGTAACTTGTTTATCTATTGAAAATTTACCACTTCCATTTATGAATGCAGTAATTGATAGACCAATAATCAATAAATGATATTCATACCCTTCACCCTTTTGATTCCCGAACCAATTCATGAAAAACCCATTTTGCAGATGTTCTGTGAAAATGATACCGATAAAAAGCATCACCATAGCTACTGACCACAGGCGTGTGGCAAATCCAATGATGAGCGAGATAGCACCGAAAAACTCAATAAAAATGACGAGAAAAGCCATTAACCAAGGTAAATGCAAGGTCTCGGTAAAAAAAGTCATCTCTTTAGAAAATCCTGGGCCGCCAAACCAGCCAAAAACTTTTTGTGCCCCATGCGGAAACATTACCAATCCAATTGTCAAACGTATGATTAGTCCTGTCCAATCGTTGTCTGTTTTAAAAATCATCTGCTTCATTCTGTTTTTTCTTACAAATGAAATGAAATGCTAGATTTTAAAAATTAAACTAGTTTAATAAAATTACCTTTTTTTACCAGTTTTCTGCGAAGCATGCTCAGGAAGACAGGAGTAATGCCCAAATATGCAGCTACCTGTTTCTGAGAAACACGCTGGGCCATCTGAGGGTATCTTTCTATGAAATACAAATATCTTTCCTCAGCGGAGCTGGAAAGGTTTTGTTTGATCCTGTTTTGTTGGGTTATAAAAGCATTTTGAAGAATAATCCGAAAGAAGCGTTCAAATTTCGGTACCTTCTCATACAACCGCTCTAAATTTTCTCTTGTGATTTGCAGAATTTCACTGTCTTCTAAAGCTTCAATAAAATAATCGGCAGGGGCTTGTGTTAAAAAACTGTACAGATCACTTATCCACCAGCTCTCTATTCCGAACATCACAATGTGTTCAACACCATTTTCATCTATACTGTAAACGCGGAAACATCCTTTTATGATAAAATTTTCGGTCTTGCAAATATCACCCTGGCGCAGTAAATAATCTCTCTTTTTTAGTGTTTTTGATTGAAGTAAAGAAACAAAGAAGTCAGCCTCTGTTCTATCGAGTGGGATATACTTAGTAATATTCTGTAGGATCAAGTCAAATCCCATAATTTATCTTCTAGGCAAGTATGAAATGCGGAAATCTTGAAAGGGTGAAATTACTTTTCACCATTAAATGTAATAACTATATTTAAATTTCGGGAAATTAAGCGTCATTAATGTTCGAGCAATAGATCCAGTGAATTAAAGAATAGACCTGCTTTAACTCATAAACTAAGTCCGAATAGATTGACATTGAAATTAGCGCGGAAATATGTGTTTAAAAGCGGAAAAGCTCAATTTCATAGCGAAATTGAGCTTTTCTAAGTAGTGGTATGCGCCGGGATCGAACCGGCGACACATGGATTTTCAGGCCATTTGCTCAATGTCGTAAGTGTCAGTTTTTCAAATGTTTACGAGTCGTTCTTAATTTCTTGCGGAATATTTGCGGAACAGCAGGAAATAAAAACCCTGATTGTCCTGATCAGGTTATTGTAAAGATACAGAAATATCCGCTTTTCCGGCCGACAGTTTTATGAAAGAAGTCTTCGTAGATGTACTTCAGAATTTTGCAATGAAACGCAATTAGAGATATTTCTGTACGAAATCAAATATTAATCGGAACCTCTCGCAATACAATTTGCTAATTCAAATTTGTTCACTATATTTATGTTTTTACTGACAGTAAATATTGATAAAATAAGAACGATGGATGCATTTAAACTATGGGAAGAGGCTACAGCTAAACTGCCTGAAAGTATGGCCGAACGTCTAAGTCTAAAAAAAATAGAGTTCGATGAGGATAAACATTCAGGAATTATAACGATACTCTTCAACAAAGAAAAAAGAGAATACAACTTAATAAACTTATCTAAGGCATCACATAACACCATTTCCTTTCTAAAGCTTTTCAGAAAAGACTCACGGAAGTTGCTGGTCATGGCACCAGTTATTTACCCTAACATTGGTGATGAGCTGGTGAATGCAGGAATAAATTACATGGACAGCCTAGGGAACTTTTATATTGTAGATGAAGAGATATTTCTTGTGCACTTAGGGCAAAAAGGTGCAACAGCCGTTCCAAAAGACAAAACAAATCGGATCTTTACAGAAACGGGAGTAAAACTGTTGTTTGGAATTCTGAATGATCCAGATTTCATTAATTTACCTTATCGACAAATGGCGGGAGCGGTCAATGTATCAATGGCTTCTATTACTGTTATTTTGAACGAATTGCTGAACACAAAATATGTGCATTTAGGCCAGCGAAACAAAAAGATATTAAATCATAAAAAGGAATTGCTAGACAGATGGGCTATAGCATATAAGGAACAGCTAAAGCCTAAGCTCCTGATTGGCAATTACTATTCAAAATTTTATAAGCTGTCACAAGACTTTAAAAAGATCGACCTTACTGAGATGAAAGCGGCTTGGGGAGGCGAAGCTGCTGGCAACATTTATACTAACTATTTAAGTCCACAAAAAATAACTTTATTTGTGGAGGATGACGATAAAAAATGGATGTCAGCATTCAAATTGATAAAGGCCAACGATAAAGATGAAATCGAGGTGCTAAAACAGTTCTGGAGTGATGAATTTTATCAATTTACAAAAGTTATAGACGGAAAAAATGCCGTACCTCCTATACTGGCGTATGCAGACCTAATAACGTCCAACGACAGTAGAAAAGTAGAAACCGCACAAAAGATCTTTGATGAGTACATACAATTTACCGACAGATAAAATTCCGGATCAATTAAAAGAAGTGATAAGAGATATCCAGGAAATTCTTGGAGATCAGGCATATGATTTTATGTTGATCGGAGCAACAGCAAGAGATTTAATATTAGATGGGCAGTATCATCTGGGTGCGGGGCCAAAAACGCTAGATGTGGATTTCGCGTTATACGTACCTGAGTGGGGAGTCTATCAATCAGTGCTGGATAAATTACTTAAATCGGGATTATTTACGGCGACAAAAGTGACACATAAACTGATTTACAAAGAAATTTGTGAAATAGATATTGTTCCATTTGGCGAAATCCAAAATGAAGAAGGAGAATATGACTGGCCACCTGACTTTATGCGGTCCATGAATGTTGCCGGATTCATGGAGGTTCGTGAGGAAACTATCACTTTCAAAATAGATGAAGAAGATTTAACTTTCTCTGTGGCGCCAATCCATGCCATCTATTTCATGAAGATATATGCCTGGAACGACAGAAAATACAAAGATGACAAAGACGGAAGGGATCAGGGATTTATTCTAGCTAACTACATAGAGCTCAAATATGAAGTACTATATGATGAACATGAAGACATCGTTAATGGCGAAGACTGGGACATTATCACCTCTTGTGCGAGAATTTTAGGTAGAGATATTGCCAAATTGTTAAAGAACAATCCTAAAGCGATCCAAAAAACTATTCTGATCATAGAAAACGAATTAGAGGATGAAGAGCATTCATATCTAGCCAGATCCTTGTCAGCAGGAGGCGGCTTTGATTATAACAGGGCATATAAAGCATTACAGGAATTACTGAAAGGCATCAGAGACCTTCACGATTAGCTCCCCGGTTCTAAAACAAATATATAGGTTAACTCCCCAACTAGTTTGCTGGCAAGACATAAATAGAACATATTTTGGTTATAAATCTCAGTTGATTTAGGAATTTTTGACAGTTAAAAACTGAATATTTTTCAGTGATCTTGTAATTTTTTCAGCCTCATTAATCAAAAATCCATTTGGCATTTATGTTGTATTATTATGGGCGAACGAAAGTTCAAAGAGTTTAATTAATTATAAGTTTTAATCATTAAATCAATTAAGGAGGAAAACCCATGACATTGGTTAAATTTAATCCAGAAAACAAGAGAAATTCATTAATGCCAAGCTTTAATGATGTTTTTGATTCCATCTTCAATGACACTTTCTTTGCGGATCGCATGGTAACCCGCGTGCCCGCTGCAAACATCAGTGAAAGTGCCGATCATTATCATGTTGAATTGGCGGCTCCGGGACTTAAAAAAGAAGACTTCAAGCTCAACCTTGAAAGGAATGTATTGAGTATTTCTGTGGAGCAACGAACAGACGACAAACAAGAGGAAAGGAATTACGCCAAACGTGAGTACAGCTATAGTTCTTTTGTCCGTTCTTTCACCTTACCTGAAAGTGCCGATGAAAACGGCATTCAGGCAAGTTATACTGATGGTGTTTTAGCGATCAATATTCCAAAAAGAGAAGAAGCAAAAACAGTAAGCCGTCAGATAGAAATTAAATAATTTCTTCAAAGATGAATTTCGAGAGCTACCTAGATGGTAGCTCTTTTTTTAATCTATTGTTATGGAAACTTCATTTGAAATTTCATTAAATATGAAGACCATTAAGGGCTTAGAGACTTATGCGAGCTTCTATTTAGGGTCTAATGAAAAATTCGCCAGAGGGCTTTTTAATTTGATGCAGGGAGAAAGGGAAATAAAGGCAAATTCGGTAATTAGCATGGATTTGACCAAGAGGCAAATGGGCATTCCCTATCCAATATCTATTTTGCATTGTAATTGGGAGCATCTGGCTTTTAATACAAAAATAATTACCAAAGAAATCTTTAAAGAACTCAATTTGGAGAAAGAAATCTGATGACTTGCTGGTATTTTTTCTTACAGTCCCTACTAAGGGGATCTGAAACAGAACCACCCGCAATGTTGGTTAAACGTTCCATATCCTTCAAGAAGCTGTGTGACAAAGGTTTTCGACGAGTACACTTTAAGTGAACTTTAATTTTATAGTCATTTTAAGATGCTTTCGTATTATTAGTCTTGAATTTTATAAATGTCCCTCATGTTCTTCATGCCTTTGAAGCAGTTCGTTAAATAAGAATTTTGGAGTACGCAAGGAGATTGATCGTTTTTCGAAACTTTCAATCTCTTTTTTTTATCCACTAATTTAGTGTTAATTTGATAGATCAGCTCAGCTACTGCCTCATTGCTCAGATTATTTCTGCCGGATTTTATACTAGAGAATTTTGAATTCAAAGGAGTATCGAACTTGAAGAAGTCAATACTCCTCCATCGGAATGGGATGGGATTAAAGTTTTGTCCAAAGGTTTTTTTCCTCAGATTGTGATCCAGGACTTTCCTATCCGGGGGCATAAGGTGTTTTTTCATATCCGACGCCGCCGATGGCTCAATACAGAGACCTCTACTTTGATTTACCGGACTTGGACTTTAGTAGAAAAGGGAACGCGAATGACAGGGGAATTCGCGGCTTTTTTAAAAGAAATCAATCGATACAGCCCCGAATAGTGTTGATGCTATCAGTTCATTCTATGCAGTAAAGGCAAAAAATCTGCTCCGTCAATATCGTGATTATCTAAGTGATTTTAAAAGCTGGCACCAGAAATCACATGCAAAGAAATGGCTGTTATATCCAGAAAACCTCGGTGAACAGCTTTCCATCGACGAGAGCAGCCTGTCCCATGGTGAACTTTACACCATCCTTACCAACAAAGCCGCAAAGGGTAAGAAAGGAGCCATTGTTGCCATTGTAGCAGGTACCAAAGCGCAAACTGTCATTTCAGTACTGCAAAGGATTTCGGAAAGAGCAAGGAAAAAAGTGGCTGAGGTTACCCTGGATATGGCAGGTAATATGGAATTAATCTGCAAACGTTGTTTTCCGCAGGCAACCAGAGTGACTGACCGGTTTCATGTACAGAAGCTGGCTACGGAGGCACTGCAAGAGATGCGGGTCAAATACAGGTGGGAAGCTATGGATGTAGAAAATGAAGCCATAGAACAATCAAAAGACTGGTCGTCCATTTCAAGCGGAAGTACTTCACAATGGAGATACCATCAAGCAATTGCTGGCCCGCAGTAGATATGTGCTGTATAAAAAGCCTTCAGACTGGACAGATAGCCAAAAGGATCGCGCAGAGCTCTTATTTGGAAGATTTCCTGATCTTAGAACAGCCTGCGGACTCAGTATGGGACTTAGTCGGATCTTTGAAAATACAAAAGATAAGGTCTTTGGACTAGCTAATCTGGCCAAATGGCATGAAAAAGTAAGACAAACTGGATTTAAAGCTTTCAATACAATTGCCAGGTCTATACAAAACCATTATCAGACTATATTGAATTACTTTGATAACAGATCAACCAATGCCTCGGCGGAATCTTTTAATGCAAAAATAAAGGCTTTTAGAAATCTATTCAGAGGTGTTAAAAATGTAGAATTCTTTCTGTACAGGCTAACTCAGCTATATGCTTTATTGCTAATGCCATTCTAATAGTGGGCTAAGCAGCTCTTTTTTGACATATTCAATTTGCAAAATTCTTCTGGGCATTTCCTGTTGGGAAAGAGGGGAATTGTGCAACAGAAGTGGCTTAAAGATCATAACCCCTCCTTGTTGTACTTCACAACATAAGGCGGTTTCATTGGTCACTGCTTCTTCTATCTGGCTGGAAGTAAGTTTGCCACGGTTATGCGTTTTAGGCAGAATATAGATAGCACCATTTCGTTTTGTACAATTGTCCAGATGAACTCTCAATGTTGTTATTCCTTCCAATATATTTAAGGGAGGTTCTGTATGTGGGATGCCTGCTTCTAATGTCCAGTTCGTATAACCCTCCACCTGTAAAATCTGCTTTACAGCAATTTTTAAATCCTGATGCCATGGTATATACCAGTTATTTTCAATACTCTTGTCCAGGATAAATGCTTTGATAGGGCTTAGTTGCATTCCCCCTTCACCAAGCAATTGTCTAGCAGTTTGTTCAGCAAAATTGTACAACTCAGGTGACGTACAAAGCAGGTTACCTGCACTTGCCTCATGTGTATAGTCAAACACACCTAGCTTTTTAAGCGATGTTATCATTTGTATACACTCATTGTCTTTGAGGTACTTTTCTAAAATTATATAACCATCGCTAATTAGCTTGTTATCTGGGATCAACATGAGACAAATCTACCCATATTCAGATTACTTTGTAGCGTATGAATGAGCGCACCRACAAAATCCAGATCTCTGGTACTTTGATAACTATCCTTTAACTGCTTCAAGAAGTTCCCTAAGGTCTGCCTCGGTCAATCCTTGTCCATCGGTTATTTTCCAGAACATCGTTTGTATGGTATTGTAGGGTTTCATCCATTCTGGTTCTACATAGTCAGGATCATAAACATCCAAAGGATTTTGATGCCTTGTAAGATTCAAATGGGGTTTATCTTCCAATAATGACAAAAACTTTAAAACTTCGGCATTGGTGACARCTACATACGGGGTGTGAGTACCCTTTCCAATAACATAATTACGGGTGTCTGGTTCTTGATTATCCTCCCAGGGTAAACCTTTAGAAGAATTCATACACGCAACACCTAAATATACAGTTATAGTGTCCTTTTTACCTCCTGGCCCTCTCCCGTTAGGTGGTACGTTAATTCTTACCCTACCCATTAACATCCCATTTTGAATTCTGCTAGGTGATACATTAAGCATTACCAAACCAGGGGGAAATGTTAGAAGTTTGTCTTCCTTCCAGGTACTATCTCTCTCAATATTTACATCAACATAAAAGGTATTCATGTTGCCATGTAGTTTCCTTAAATCTGGGTCAAATGGATGGTCGGGCCTTGATACAAACCTTAGTCCTGTTGGCAGTTCAAATGGAATACCTTCAGGCTTATCATCATCATTGCCAAAACCCGGCAAATTGTTAACACTACCAATATTGGTAAAAGGAAGTTCTTCTTCTTTAAGAATATTCTTTTCCCCTTTCTTACAACTTGCTAAACCAAATAACATGATTGTTATTAATCCAATATAAAAATTTATCTTATTCATTTTGTGAAAATAGCCTCTAAATGTGTTCGTTATAAAAAAAATATTCGAACCCCTTAAAACATCGTTAAACAACTTAAATCAGCGGTCGAACTACATGGCGAATATTCGTTGCTTATAAAAATTTCCCGTGCTGAAATTTTTTCTTTTAGTCTTATACGCCTATAGCTTTATTATAAAGGGATAGGCGTATAAGGCCTTTTTAATTGATAATACCGGAATCCCTTTATAGTTTAAAAGCTACACCTAAATTCAACAGGCCTACGCCATAACCTAATTCGCCGAAGATGCCAATTTTTTCTGCCAACCAATATCTGGCCCCAAGATGTCCGCCAAAAATGACCTCTCCTGCAGAAGCAGATGCTGGCGCTGCTTCCTCACCTTGCCATTTTACCGAAGCTATGTTATAACCCAAAATTGCGCCTAAATAAGGGTCAAATTTTTCATCTTTAATCCTAAAATGATATGAAACTCTTGCTGCAGCCAGCACATAAGTATATTTCCACTTGCCCGAGTCACCAAACGACTCGTTTTTACCCGCGTAACCCAAATAACCACCTCCACTAATTCTATCTGTAAAGCCATGCTCGTAGCTTACACCAATTGGAATTCCAAAACCGCCACCAATACCCAGTCCTGCATTTACCAATTTGTCTCCCTTTTTATAAGTTTGAGCAGATGCTGATGATGCTCCTAATACAGTTAGCGCAATTGCTAGTGTTAATTTTCTTGTAATTTTCATTCTTGTTTTCTCTATTTTAATTATCATTTTTAGTTATATTTTCGTACGCTGCACTGTCTCACCGAGGCAAGACTACTGCATGCATAAGCGAATTCCTATTGCGAATGTTGTTTCCGTTTATTTTAATTCAATGTTCAATGGAACTTCTTTCCAATTTCCAAACCAGGTCAAACATTCCGGATCACCGGGGATGAATGTCAGCGCAGCTTTTCCTTCAGCCTGTTTGGGGCTGAGTCCGAATTCCTGTTTCAAATTGATTCCTTCCTGAATAAGGATCGTTCTGCCATCAGAAAGGGAAAGCTCCAGGTTATACTTGCCTAATGGAATATTGTTGATGTAGAGACTGTTGTTAAGGACTTCTTTTTTTATGATGAACGTAATCCTTTCTTCTGCATGGACCAGATCAACCGGCATGAGTTTGACCACAATGACCGACCCGATAGGGAAACTGCCTGGTAAGGGAAGGGTTTCTGTCCGCAGATTATAAGAAAGATGTATCGATCCTCCCACATAACTTGTTGGCCACTGAGGGGCCTTGGCAATTTCATCGGGACGGCCATTACCATATGGCAGCAATACAAAGTTTTTCACAGCACCATCCGAGGATCTGAATTCACTTAAAGTACTGTCCGCAGGAAATAATGAGACAAATGCCCGACCGCCTTGGTATTCGATGGTTACTTTAGATCCCCATATTTCTGTATTGCCAACGGGGATGTTCACTTCATAATAACCGTTCTGATCAGACAGTCCTGTTGCCGAACTATAGAATCCTCCCGCAATAGAGGAGCGTACACCGACCTCTGCATTTTTCACCGGCCTGCCGAATATATCTTTCACAAACCCACGTAATATATTGGGGTTCCTATCCAGAGATCTGAAATCAGGCAATTTTGGACGCTGATTTTCCATCAGGTTAACATAAGTACCGGTGCCAGACACGATGAGCGTTTTAGACCTTTCAGGCAGGTCCGAGAAGGAAAGCTGTTTTCTTACTTCGTCCTGGCCGAAAGGAATTTCTTCCTCTTGTTTACCGTCGACTCCTTTTGAGCATGCAAAGAGGAATAAGCAACCGGGCAATATAAATGTTCGGAGAAAAGTTTTCATAAGTTGAGATTTTAAAGTATTTGATTTTTGTTGACCGTGAAGTTACCGGAATAGGAAACGCCCGGGTTTTCTTTTCGATGAACCGTAATAATGCTGGGTAAGAAGTGGTATTTGAAGGCTCAACGGTTCAGACAGCCGTTCATGGCCTTAGTATACCGTTCGTCGTATTTTTGATATTAGTATGCATTTTCCTATGATCTTTGAAAATAAAAACAGATATGAAATTTATTAGACTACCGGCCATCATGCTTATGTTAAGCCCGATGGCTATCCTGATCGGAGCATGCCATGTTGCTGGAGGGGAGAAGGAAACTCAGACGTCTTTTATAGATAAGAAGTGGCAAATGCAGAAATTTACGGTCAGCCCAAGTGTTGACTGGGACCTTGATGGAAAACAGGACACTGACATCTTTGCATTGCTGGAGCCTTGTGATCAGGACGACCTCTTACTTCTTCGTCGCGATGGCGTGGTAATCCGGTTTGCCGAAAAGAAAAGATGTGATGAAGAAGAAGCAGACCAAAAAGAGGATGGGACCTGGACTTTGGCAGGAAATAATGCGAAGATCATATTTCACAGCGATGGCAAGAAGGACGAGGCTAAAGTATTGGAGTCCAGTTCAAAAAAGCTGGTTTTGGAACATCGGTTCACAAGCACCGACGGAATAGATCACAAGCTAACAGCCGAATACCATCTTAAATGATCAGGTCCTTTATTGTGGGCAGGTAATTTCTGCCCACAGTCAATTCGGTGCCGTTATTCATAACGATAAATGTTTTACCGATGTCCCGATAGAGCTCTGCAATGTGTTGTACGTTGATCGCAGTAGAACGGTGGATCCGGAGAAATTTTTCCGGGTTTAATTTTGCAGTAAGCACGGTGATGCCTGTTGAACTAATATACATGTCAGTTTCGCTATGTATTTCGGTATAGTCCCCAAAGGCCCTGAGAAAAATGATCTCATTTACCTGGATGTTACGGAAGCGCTTCTTGCACTCTACCAGGATCCGTTCGGGAAAGCTTGTTCTCCCCCGATAAGAATCAGCAACGGCAAATGGCAGCTGTGAAGGTTGGTTCTGAAGTTTCGCCATGGTTTTTTCAAACCTACCCTTGGTATAGGGCTTCAGGAGATAGTCTGTAGCATTTGTTTCAAAGGCCTGAATAGCATAGTTGTCATAGGCTGTCGTAAAGATTACCCTTGGGACATGCCCGATCCGCTGTAGCACTTCGAATCCGTTAGCGCCGGGCATCTGTATATCCAGAAAAATAAGGTCAGGTTCGAGCCTGTCGATCAGAGAGATGGCTTCCAGGCCGTTTGCACATTCGCCGGCGACAAAATATTCAGCATAAGAGTCAAGATATTGTCGTACCAGTATCCTCCCAGGTTCTTCATCATCGATGATCAAAACGGACATTTTTGCCATGGTATCTTTTTACTGCAATATAGCGAGAAAGAAACTTCTGTGGAATTTTTCGGACAAACGACATATAAGCTGGTCGAATTACCAGCTTGAGCGGTAAAAGAAAAAATAGTATAATTAAAAAAACACATAAATTCAACTCAGGTTAAACTTACTGATAATGACAAAGCATAAACATATGGGAAATGCGAAAAGGGAAATTTTGCTTTTTCTTTTCTGCCTGATTTTGATGAGTATCCTGTATGCTACCCCGCGGCTGTTTTCTCAAGGCATTTCCAAACCATTTATCAGGGAGCTGCTGGTTGATTGTTCGATAATGGCCATCGCATGTTTTCCAGTCTGGTGGCTCCATTTCCGGAAGTGGACCCGCTTTCCTATGAAGAAACGGTTCGCCCTGCATTTTTTTACCGGCGTTATATACTATATCATCTGGATTGTCCTTTATCGGTGGTACAACAAGTTTGCAGGCCTACCGGTGATGACCAGCCAGCAAATGCTCCAAAATATCGGGCCCAATCTCCTTTTCTACATCCAGGTATTCAGTTCGCTTCACATTGATCTTTTCTTTCGGGAGCGGGAAATTCAACAGCACAGGGAACGTGAACTGCGTGAACTTGCCCACAAGGCAGAGATCGAGAGCCTCAAGGCTCAGATACAGCCCCACTTTCTTTTCAATACCCTAAACAGCATCAGCGCATCGGTGCCCGCGGAGAATGAGCACACCCGTGTACTGATTGCCGAACTTGCCGACACCTTCCGTTATGCATTGCGTTCTACGCAGGAAGAGCTCGTTCTACTGTGGCAGGAAATCGAATTTGTAAAGTCCTATCTGTTGTTGGAGCAAAGCCGTTTTGGTAGCAGACTTGATTTTGAAATTGATGTCCGCTCCTGCGATGGTCAAGCAATGATTCCTCCCATGTTGCTTCAACCGCTTGTGGAAAATGCCATAGAACACGGGATTGAGCCAGCCATTGATGGCGGTAGGATATACATCAAATGCCACACTAATGAAAAGGCATCACATTTCTATATCCATAATACCGGAATACCCTACAGGGGAACTGTCGAGGAGATGTTTGCCTGTGACGGAATAGGTCTAAACAATACAGCCAAACGTCTGAGGAATCAATTCGGTGAAGAACTACGGATCGAGATAGATAAAGAAGGTGGAGTTGCAGTATCCTTTGCTATCCCTTTCACGAAGGGCAGCCGTACCAGTTTGATTTAGTAAATGCCGAGAAAGGAGGTTGATGTACATGAATTACGTGAGGCCAGAATTCAACAACAAAAGAGGATTAAGGGTATGGAATCTGAACTTCGGCCGAGGGAGAAGTTTCTTGCCCGTGGGGCTTATGCTTTGTCTGATGGGGAACTTCTGGCACTGCTGATAGGTTCGGGCGCTTCCGTCAAGACCAAGCCCCTTTAGGGTTTGCTGAAAAAAAATCTCCACACTCGCTGCGCTCGGGTTGTATTTTTTTTCGCAAAGTCTTGCCTTGAAAATTGATCAAGGGTAACTTGATCAAAATATTTTGCTTTAATCTTCGAGCACTTCTTTTCTTTCTGCTGGTAACGTAAAATATTTATCTGCCCATAAGTTTATTTCAATCATCAGCGGGAGCAAATCAATCCCTTTTTGAGTTAGTTTATATAAAACTTTTGCCTTGCTTTCAGGATGATTCTGTTTGGTAATTATGCCATTTATTTCCAGCGTTTGTAATCTGGAGGCCAAAATATTAGTGGCTATTTTTTCCTCCGATTTTAAAAAGTCGCCGTAAGTACATTGTTTAAAGAACATAAGATCTCTAACGATCAGCAATGACCATTTGTCTCCCCAAATATCTAGAGAGCTACTTATAGGGCATTCAGACCTCTTTTTTATATCCACCATAAAAATAATTTATATAATCACTTGCAAAATGAAAGTTGTTTGTATATTTGTACTTGCAAAACGCAAGTAAATTTAAACAATTATATCAGAGATGCAATGAAAACAACCGGAAATACAATATTCATCAGCGGTGGAAGCGCGGGTATTGGTTTGGCTATCGCTAAAAAATTGAGTGCAGCAGGAAATAAAGTTATTATCAATGGGCGTAGTGAAGAACGTCTTCAAAATGCCTTAAAAGAGTTAGATAAAACAGCAGTTGCCATACAGGGAGATTTATCTATCTCATTGGAGAGGATTAAGATTGTAGAAGAGTTAAGAAATAACCATCCGGAATTAAATATAATCATAAACAATGCTGGAGCTGCCTTTATAAATGATTTAAGCGGCCAAAAAAATAATGCTGCAGAAAAAGCGTATCAGGAAATCAACACGAATTATATTAGTGTTATAGATTTTACAGCTTTAATATTACCATTACTTTTGCAGCAAACAGAAGCGGCTATTGTAAACGTATCTTCAATAGCTGTATTTAGGCCAAATAAGTACTTGCCAACCTATTCTGCGAGCAAAGCAGCGCTCCACAGTTACACCCAGGGATTGAGAGATACATTTTCTGAAAATGACCGTCTAAATGTATTTGAACTTTATCCTCCTTTGGTTAACACTGATTTTTCGGCAGAGATTGGTGGAGCTAACGGCATTCCGCCATCAGAGGTCGCCGATGAGCTGTTTACAGCCTTGGAAAAAAATCAATTCGAAGTTCCGGTTGGAGACAGTAAAAAAATGCACGCCTTGGCAAATCTAATCAAAGAAGAGGTAAACCATTAATTCTTTTGTCTTATAAAACTTAATCAATATGAACTTAAAAGGAAAAACTGTACTGGTAACAGGTGGGGCATCAGGGATAGGGCTAGAAGCAGTTAAACAGTTTTTATCAATTGGCGCGAACGTTATCATTACAGGAAGAAATCAGGTAAAACTAGATGCTGCTAAAAATAAATACCCTGCTATAACAGCCATACAAAGTGATGCAGGAAATAAGGCAGATGCGCAATCTCTTTTTAATAAAGTGAAAGAATTGGGCGGTATAGATATCCTGTACAATAATGCCGCGGTCCTGGTTCCACCATCAAATTTAGGAGTTGCAAATGAGAAACATATTGAAGGCGCTGGATACGAAATGGAAGTTAATTACCTGGGTGTGTTAAGGCTAAACAATCTATTTCTCGATATGCTCAAATCCAGAAATGAAGCTGCAATAATCAATACCACATCAATTCTGAGTCAGGCTCCCTCCCTAATTGAAGCTACCTATTCTTCGTCAAAAACAGCACTGGCTTTCTATACAATATCACTTCGTGAACACTTAAGGATCATTGGGAGTAAAGTGAAAGTATTTGAATTGATCCCACCACTTGTAGCGACGGAAATGACCGCAGATAGAAATGATAAAAAAATATCGACTGAAGAAATGGTTAAGGGGCTGATCAAAGGTCTATCAAAAAACCAATATACTATTCGCGTGGGCGACGCAAAAATTTTTAATCTGGTTAATAGGATTTTGCCTAAAATTGCTTTTAACATAATTAATCCGAAAAAGAACCATCATCTTTTAAAAAATTAAAATGAAAGCTTTTATCATTAACAAATATACCAAACATGGTCTTCAGCTTGCAGATGTTCCAACACCAGAAGTTGGTGATAATGAGGTTCTGTTGGAGATTTATGCAGCAAGCGTAAATCTTTTGGATAAGAAAATTAAGACTGGAGAGTTTAAATTGATACTGCCTTACAAAATGCCGCTTATTTTAGGGCATGATGTGGCGGGTGTGATTATCCAGGTTGGAAAAAATGTAAAGTATTTTAAAATAGGAGATGAGGTGTATTCACGCCCTTCGGATTTCGCAATCGGTACATTTGCAGAATTTATTTCGATTAATGAAAGGGACGTAGCCTTAAAGCCAAAAAACCTTTCTATGGAAGAAGCTGCCTCTGTTCCTTTGGTTGCACTTACTGCATGGCAAGCCTTGGTGGAAAAAGCAAATCTCAAAAAAGGACAGAAAGTTTTTATCCAGGCAGGCTCAGGAGGGGTAGGTACAGTTGCGATACAACTGGCTAAACATTTGGGGGCAACCGTTGCTACAACTGCAAGTGAAAAGAGCTTTGGAATGCTGAAAGACCTAGGAGCGGATGTGCTAATTGATTACAAGAAACAAGATTTTGAAGCCATCCTGAAAGATTATGATGTCGTGTTAAACAGCCAAGACAATCAAACACTTGAAAAATCACTAACAATATTGAAACCAGGAGGAAAGGCGATCTCCATCTCTGGCCCGCCAACATCTGACTTTGCTAAAGCAATTGGAACGCCATGGTTTGTGAAGGTTCTCCTGTCGCTACTCAGTTCTGGTATCCGCAGAAAAGCAAAGAAGTTAGGTGTAGATTATTCGTTTCTGTTTATGAAGGCAGATGGAAAGCAATTGAGAGAGATTTCGGATCTAATTGAACAGCAGGTGATTAGGCCTGTAGTAGATAAAGTATTTCCATTTGAGCAGACTAATGAGGCTTTGGAATATGTAGAGCGTGGACGTGCCAAGGGAAAAGTTGTGGTTAAAATGAAGTAAAGCCACAAATGATGAACAGCACAGCCAGGCTCCCTCAGGTTCAAACCAATTACAATTGCTTATCAAGCTACTTGCTAATAACCGGTACAATAAACATGGTAATGGAAGGCCTTTTATTTTAATCCAATAATAAAAAGCTTCATGATTCGCCTTTTTCAATTTATTCAGCTTTGAATTGAAAGATTGATCAATTATCAGATCTTTTACTTGTTGCACCAGTGGTGCATCTCGCAAAAAAAATACAATGGCGCTGCTGAATTCTAAAAATAATAATGGTTAATGTAACTATGGTGATAAAAGCATATAGGGCATGATCTGCTAATTAAGGGTTTTCTAAAAAAAAGCTAAATAAATTTGCATCGTACGATTTTAATCGTATGTTTGTTTTATGGAACCTAAGATAGAACCTTCGAAAGCAGAGTTAGATATATTGACCGTCATTTGGAAACATGGGCCAAATACAGTCAGGTTTGTGCACAACCAGTTAGCGATGATCAAGGAGGTAAATTACACTACCACATTAAAACAAATGCAGCTTATGGCTGAAAAAGGGATGCTGACCAGAGATGAAAGTAACATGACTCACATCTACAGGGCTGCAGAAGATCCGAGCAAAACCAAAAGCCATTTACTGGACAGGTTTGTGAACCACATTTACGACGGCTCTGCAGGCAACCTGGTAATGCAGCTGCTCGACAG
Organism: Pedobacter sp. 05L430; assembly: GCF_056397585.1. Taxonomy (NCBI): domain Bacteria; kingdom Pseudomonadati; phylum Bacteroidota; class Sphingobacteriia; order Sphingobacteriales; family Sphingobacteriaceae; genus Pedobacter; species Pedobacter sp. 05L430. The sequence continues at coordinate 16,543 of NZ_JBFTNT010000019.1, forward strand.
TAAAAATGCTTCTTCTGAAGACCTAAAGACCATCAGGGACATCCTGAATAAGCTGGATCAACAAAAGTAAACCATTATTATTAAAACCTAAATTATGGAACAGATCTTAAACACCGTTTTACTATATTCCCTGGCACTCGGCCTGATACTGGCCCTGCTGACCGGTCTTACACTCTTGCTCACCCGTTCAGCAAGTCCTTTACTGCGTTACCGTATACTGGTGACACTATTGGCTTTATTCACGGCAAGTATAGCAGTTACCGTTGTTTTCAAACTTCGTGAAACCAATCCAACCACGAGCGCATTCAACCGCCTGATAAGAACTCCGCAAGTAACAACGGATTTCCGGAAAGCTGGTATCAATAACACAATAAATACGGAGACAACAGATCTGATCGCCTCAAGCAGGGATTTTATGAACGATAATGCCAGAACCATCACCCTGATCTGGTTATTTATTGTCTTCGCAAAAAGCATTAAGCTGACCAGCAACCTGTTTGAGCTTCATTACCTGAAAACCCGCCAGGTGTATCCGGCTGGTAAACACTGGGAAGACCAGTTGGCAAGGCTGTCTGGACAAATGGGCCTGTCTAAAGCGGTCAGGATCATGCAGTCAGGGCTCACCCAGGTACCGCTGGTCATCGGTCATTTCAAGCCAGTGATCTTAATCCCCCTGGGAATGATCACCGCCATTAAACCCCGGGAAATAGAAATGATGCTGCTCCACGAACTTGCTCACATCAAGAGAATGGATTTCCTGGTAAATATTTTACAACATGTACTGGAACTGCTTTTCTTCTTTAACCCTGCAGTATTATGGTTATCGGCGCTAATCAGAAAAGAACGGGAAAATTGCTGCGATGAACTGGTACTCCAAAATGCGGATGAAAAACACAACTATATCCAGGCATTGCTTTCCTTTAAGGAATACCAGCTAAAGGTGCCCACATATGCCATGGCATTTGCAAAAGAAAGCAACCTGGTCAGCAGGATAAAACGAATGGTCTACCAAAAGAACACCGCGTTAAATTCCATAGAAAAGGGATGTATGCTGATCGCTGTGCTACTGCTCTGCAGCTTTACACTATTGCGCACAACTGATCCGGCTCCAAAGTCCATTTTCCAGGAACCCGTTGCAAAAAAGGAAAAATCTCAGACCAGCCCTGCTGCTAAACCTCAGAAACGAACCACTGTAAAATCAAAAGTACGACCTCCAGCAGCAAAAACAAGTTCCCCGGCAACGGTAACTAAAGAAACGGCCAATACTGAAGACAGTGTTGAACCGGAGATTTCGGTAAACGTCAATTCAAACACCAATAACACTGGTCATGTAACTTTAAACGTAGACCATAAGCTGGTCGAGAATTTCGCTTCGAACATAACTACAACAGTACTAAGTGCATTAAATATGGCATTGGACAGTAGTCAGCAGTACTCCTCAACCCTCAATGCGGATCCCCAGGTGAAACTGAGCCCTATAGCCAGCCCTAATCCAAGGGTAAAGCTTTCACCATCTCCAAAAGTCGAAGCTAAGTCTTCTGATCTGACCCAGAATTTGATCAAAGCCCTGGAAAAAGCTGGTATCGATACCAAAGGTGATCAGTTTCGTTTCCACATCAGCAACAAAGAATTGACTGTAAACGGCAAAAAACAAGCTGAGGCAGTAAAAGATGCTGTATTAAAAAATTTCCTTAAGTCTCCAGAAGATACCATTGATTTTTCTTACAACAGGAATGGYAAAGGAGTTAGCACATCCAGCAGCTACTATCTTAAATAACTAAAAAGGGATATGACGAACTCATTTTTGAGGGTGACATTCACCCTGTGGATAGCTATTGCCCCAATTTTGGCCGCAGCGCAATCCAAGCCTGCCCAAAAAAAGGATACTTCGGGGAATAAAACTGATACCTTAAAAAAGCCGGTAGACCTCAAAGAAGTAAAGATCAGTGGAAAAAAAAGTTTTATAGAACACAAAATAGACCGTACAGTCATCAATGTAGACGCCCTGATCTCCAATGCCGGCAGCAATGCGCTGGAGGTTTTGGAGAAAGCACCTGGGGTTATGGTTGATCAGGACGGGAAAATTAGCCTGAAAGGTCAGCAGGGTGTGGTCGTATTCATTGACAACCGCCCTACTTATCTTTCGGAAGCCGCCCTTACCGCGTACCTGAAATCGCTTCCTTCGGGCAGCATCAGCCAGATTGAACTTATTCCAAATCCCCCCGCCCGCTATGATGCGGCGGGAGGCGCCGGGATCATCAATATCCGCACGAAAAAATCACTGATCAGTGGCTGGAACGGATCTATAAATGCTGGTGCAGGGTACTCACCGAATTGGCGCCACAATGAGAGCATCGACCTGAACTACCGCAAAAATAAGTTCAACTTTTTTACCACTCTCGGTTACAATAAAACCGACACCTGGAGGGATCTGGACATCAACCGCTGGTTTTATGACCAGGACCAGCAGTTGACCTCTGCTTTTATGCAAAGTACTGTGTTCCGCAACCGGAACAAAACCCCGAATATCAAAGCAGGCATGGATTTCTATGTCAGCGAGAAGACCACGCTGGGTTTTGTGTTTACCGGATCTTACAACAGCGGCCGTAACCGAAAAGAAGTGGGGGCTATCGCAACGGGTTCTGCAGGACAGACGGACTCTCTGATTACGGCACTCAATTCTGAACAGTCGAAACTGAACAGCAACGGGATCAATTTCAATTACAGTCATAAGTTTGACAGTCTGGGCCGCGAACTCAGCTTCGATCTCGACCACATCAGCTATAGTGCCAGAACGGACCAGTCTTTTGCAAATAGAATCTTTAATACCACCAATAATAGTATCAACGAAGAGAACCTCGTGGCTCAACTTCCCTCAGACATTGCCATCTATGCTGCAAAAGGCGATTACGAGCACCCCCTGGCCCATAAAGCAAAATTCTCTGCAGGTGCAAAGACCAGCTTTGTGAACACCGATAATACTGCAGATTACTTTATACGTCGGGGAGATGTGTTGCTGGTGGACAATGAAAAGACCAATCACTTCCGGTACAAGGAGAACATTAATGCAGCTTACGTGAATTTCAGCAAGGAATGGAAGAAATGGAGCATACAGGCCGGACTGCGCATGGAACAGACAAATATGAAAGGACACCAACTAAGCAATGGGCTCCGCCCGGATTCCTCCTTTTCGCAGCACTATACCAATCTCTTTCCAACAGTTTATCTTTCCTACAAATTGGATAGCGCCAAAAATAAACTCACACTATATTACGGGAAACGAATCAGAAGACCATACTACCAGGACCTGAATCCTTTTATTTTTCTATTGGATAAGTTCACTTACTTTGCCGGCAATCCTTATATCAGACCGGAGTTTGCTCACAAGATCGACCTCAATTTTAACCACAACAATAAGCTCAGCATCGACCTTTTTTACAACGTTACCTCATCAATGATTTCTGAAGTCATTGAGCAGGAAAAAGGCATTTTTATCAGCAGGACAGGAAACATTGGGAAAATGCATTTTTACGGGGGCTCTGTTAACCTRAACCTGAAGGCGGGAAACTGGTACACATTGAATATGTACAGTGAAGCAGTCGAAATTGATTTCAGTGGCTTGCCCGGCAATGATGGCAATACCATACAGAGCTTTTATTTTTATGTCAATCCAAATAACCAGTTCAATTTCGGAAGAGGATGGAGCGCAGAACTGAGCGCCATGTACGTGACGCCCAACCAAAGCGCTCAGTTTAAAAAGCGCGCGCTTTACAACATCAACACCGGCGTCTCAAAGAAAATCCTCGGAGATAAAGGTACCCTGAAATTTACTTTACGTGATGTGCTGAACCGCTTCAGGCCACAGGGCGAAATACTCAACATTCCGCAGACCCGGGCCACTTACCGCAACATTTTTGACAACCGAATAGGCCTTGTCTCTTTCAGCTATAGTTTCAGCAAAGGAGCTTCTGCTGCGAAGAAGCGCAATACCGGTGGCGCCGGAAATGAATTGGAAAGAGTGAAAAACTAGCCGCCACGGGGATTATCTTAACTTTAGTAAATGTCATTTAAAAACAGGAAAGGCACTTTTTATTTTTTGCGACAAAAATAATAAAAGTGCCTTCTCCTCGCTATTAAAAATATCGTAATCAATATAGCCAGTACTCACTGATCCATCGACGCTGTGTTTAAAGTGTCTACTATTTGCGAAATACATGCCCTGGCGGTGTAACACTATTTGTTTATTAACCCAACTTTCTTAATGTCAAATAGATGATTTAGAAATAATATTGCAAGACAATTAAATCAATCCCAATTTTGAAGCCTTACCGATTAGCATGGCTGTGTTTTTTACTTCAAATTTTTCTAACAGGCTTTTGCGGTGTGTGTTTACAGTTGGAATACTGATGAAAAGTTTTTCTGATATTTCTGCATTGGTTAGTCCTTCTGCAATTAACAATAAAACCTCTTTTTCTCTTCTGGTGATTAGAAGCTGATTGGGCTCTGGTTTTCTCATTGCGCTTAAGACCTCGAAACTATAATATACTTTGCCTTTAATCACGGTGTTTATCGCTTCTAACAGTTCTTCCTTTGTGGCATTTTTTAATACATAACCTAAAGCACCATTATCCATCATGTTTTTGATAATGGCTTGCTGGTTAAATGTACTAAGCCCAAGTATAGCTAAAGAGGGATACAGTTGCTTAACTTCTTTACATAAATCTATTCCGCTTTTATCAGGAAGGTTTACATCCATTAGTATCACATCAGGTTCGTGTAGCTTAAGAAAACTAAGGCAGGATGCTGCGTTGGTGGCATGGCCCATCCAATCAAGTATTTTTTCGTTTTGCAGTAAAGAACGAATACCCTCTGTCACCATGTAATGGTCATCTACTACGAAAATGCTTATTTTCATTGCCTGTAGTTAAATGTTAATCTCTATCATTACTGAAGTACCTTTGCCAGGACCGGATTGCAAATCTATCCTGCCTTTTAAAAACTCAACGCGGTTTTTAATATTATGCCAGCCCATTCCACCAGATTGTGTTAAAAGATTGACATCAAAACCATTTCCATCATCTTCTACCGTAATGGCTAATAGTTTTTCCTGATCAGCTTGATGCAATTGCACCAATACATTTTTGGCATGGGCATGTTTAATCGCATTGTTCAGCAACTCTTGTATAATGCGATAAATGGCGACTGATGTAGTTTGCGGTATGCTTGTTTGCTGCATCCCCACCGACTGGTAGTTTACATGTAACACAGCACTACGATCCATCTCCATGCAAAATTCTTTCAATGCAACATCCAGTCCATATTTTACCAGTATTTCGGGCATCATGTTATGTGCTACGCGGCGCATTTCCTGTATAGAGCTGTCTAACATGTCGATGCTGCGATTAAAAGCAAGAGCATTGTCCGGGGTCATTATTAAATTCTCTTTCATATTATTTAATGAAAATTTYATTCCACTTAACATCCCGCCAAGCCCATCGTGCAAGTCTTTGGCTAGTCGGGTACGTTCCTGTTCTTCACCTTTTAGTACTGCTTCTGTAGCGGTAAGTTGTTTTTCGGTTTCTAATTCATCAATTTTTAATTGCTGTAGTTTTTGGCGATGAATATAGTTGCGATAACCTAGCAGTGAAATAATTAATATGGCAAGCGCACTGCCGATAAGAATATAATTGAGGATAGATTTTTGGCGAAGCTGCGCTTGTTGTAGTTTAATCTGTGCTTCTTTTTTTTCAAATTCGTATTTGGCTGCTAGGTTTGCTACAGTATTTTTGGTATTTTCTCCTAATATAGTATCTCGTAGTAACTCAAACTTTTGACGATACGCCAATGCGCTATCAAGTTTTCCTACTCCTTTGTACAAATTAGACTGATATTCGTATAAGCTGCTTAACTCATTTTTTGAACCAAATTTATGAGCTAAGTTGATTCCCTCATTGAGATAAGGGACTGCTTTTAAATATTTTCTTGATTCAATTAAAGTTTGTCCCATGCCCATATTGGCATACAAAGTATATTCAGGCAACTCTTCATGTCTTGAAAAATAAAGTACTGTATCATAATATTTTATTGCCAATGCATACATTTGTTTACCCTTTAAGGCATCTGCTATACCTAACCACCCACTTACAATGTTAATGTTGTCCTTTTCTTCTTTACCTATTTTTCCTACTTCCCGAAATACGCTTATGGCTTTATCATAATTTTTAAGGTTATTAGAGGCGGTTCCGATATTGCAGAGTGTATTAGCCTGCGCAGTTTTATTATTTAATTCTACAGCGAGTTTGTATGCTTTTTCTGCATACTCAAGACCTTTGGCATATTCCTGTAAATTTATAAATACAGAAGCCAAATTATTGTTTGCTATTCGTAACATTTTTTTGTCGTCAATTTCTTCTGCATATTTTTTTGCAATTAAATAATATTCCGACGCAGTAGAAAAATCGGAAAGATATTCCCACTCACTACCCACATTTAAATTGGCAACCGACAAGTCTTTTTTGTTCCCATATTTTTTAAAAATATCAAGGGCATCAAGAGTAAGAGACAAAGCCTCTTTAAATAAACCTTTATTATTCAATATTACTATTTGATAGCTTGCATAAGTTGCAACACCCTTTTTATATCCTATATTTTGAGAAAGCTCTTTTGCTTTGTTATAGTAAAAAGTGGCAGAATCAGGGTTGTCTTGCCTGTACGTTTCTCCATATTGATATAAAACATTTACAGTATTGCTATCTTTTTTGTTATAGTTAATAGTTCGTTTTAGACTGTTTCTATTCAATCCTTGTGCCTGAGAGGCGAAACTTATAAAGCCTGCAAATAATATCAGCAGTGATTTTCTCATACCCTAATTTACATTTTTCTACTACGCAAATAAAATGTTGTGGGTCCATATTTTCCATCATCTTTTTTAATGATTTTTTAAAAGCGTATACTAAAAAATCATCTTTTTTAATGATTACGTCGGTTTGGTAAGTTATCTACTTTTACTGCATAAAAAATGAAATCATGAGAGATTTAAAATTCTTGCCGTTTGTTTTGATGTTATGCAGTACGCTAATTATTTCCTGCACTAAGATTAAGGATAATGCAATCTTACCGGCAGCAGATTTTTCTGCAAGTGTTACTAGTATTAAAACAGATTCGGTGGCCAGCTTTACAGATTTATCTACCGGCAATCCTACATCGTGGTCGTGGAGCTTTGCGGGAGGTACGCCGTCTTCTTCTTCTTTGCAAAATCCGGTCAATATTCAATACCACGCTGCGGGAACATACAATGTAACGCTTACTGTAACAAATGCCGACGGCAGCAATACCAAAACAAAAACCGGCTATATTGTAGTAAGTGTAGCACCGCAGTTGCCTATGGTAAGCACCGTAGCCATCAGCAGCATTGCCAATACGACAGCCGTTTCAGGCGGCACGATCAGTAGCATAGACAATAGTGTCGTTACCGCAAGAGGTGTGTGTTGGAGTACAAACAACAATCCTTCTATTGTCAATGATAAAACAACAGATGGGAGCGGCGCAGGCAATTTTACAAGCAACCTTACAGGCCTAAACAGTAATACTACTTACTATGTACGGGCATATGCAACCAACAGCATTGGCACCGCTTATGGTAACGAAATAAGTTTTACCACAACAGGCTTGGCTAATTGTGGAACTGTCACTGATGTGGACGGTAACGTGTATCATACCGTTACTATCGGTACACAATGCTGGATGGTGGAGAATCTGAAAACTACGCATTACCGAAACGGCGCTGAGATACTAACTGCTCCTGATTCGCAAACATGGGATGCCTTTACAAAAGGAGCCTATTGTTACTATAACAATGACAGTAAAAATAATAATCCTTATGGTAAGCTGTATAATTGGTATGCCGTAAACAACAGCAACAATATAGCACCTGCAGGATGGCATGTACCTACAAAGGATGAATGGATAACATTGATAACATTCTTAAATGGCAAATACTCAGCAGGGGGCCCCTTAAAAGACTTACTTTATTGGAGTACACCCAATGTGGGTGCAACCAATAGCAGCGGGTTTTCGGCTCTTCCGGGTGGATACCGTTTCGCCCATGGGAACTTTGATAACTTGTCTTTGATTGGCTATTACTGGGCTTCTACAGAGGATAGTGGAGTATCTGGTGGAGTAGCCGGCGATGAAATTCGATTGTATCACTCATATATAGAAGTTGATATCTCATCTGGATTTAAATATAATGGCTATTCCGTACGCTGTGTAAAAGATTGATGTTATTATTAATGTATACCTGCTGGCATTTTGAAATGATTTTTCAGAAATGATAACCTTAAAAAGATGAAACCTATAAAAAACATGCTCCTGTTGAACCTGCTATTGATGGTAAGTTCTACTTGTTTTGCCCAAAAGCAAGCTTTTGACGTAATAAACTATGTTATACCCAACGGTTGGGATAAAATGGAAATGGCAAATGGCATTCAACTGTCCACCAAAAACGATGGTAAAGGAAACTATGCCGCTGCTGTTATTTTAAATTCGGTAGCGACCGAGGCACCAGCAAACGAAAACTTTATGACCAGCTGGGAAAAACTGGTGAAAGGTACGGTGTCTGTTTCCGGAGAACCAAACATGCAAAATCCTGCTACTGAAAAAGGATGGAATGTTATTTCGGGGCAAGCCAGCTATACCGATGGCTCGAATAAAGGATGGGTAACACTAATAACCGCTACAGGCAACGGCAAAATGGCGAACGTGGTAATTATGACCAACACCGATAAATATCAAAACCAAATACTGGATTTTATAAAAAGCCTCGACTTAAATGAAACGGCAACTGCACAGAACAATAATACACAACAGAATTCGCCAACAAACTATACAACCAGTTCAGGAAACAAAAATAGGTATTCCATCACTGTTCCACCTACGTGGAGTTTAAATGCAAGTGGAAATAGTTTGACACTAGAAAAAAATACAACTACTGGAAAAAAAATTATTGAGTTGATGAGTATGGTAAAATCATCTGGCAGTTTAGAAAAAGATATGGAACATATTTTCTTCGAGGTTTTTGATGGTTGGGGTCTGTATAACAGTTCTAACAACCAGTTATTCGAAAAAGGTGATCATGAAAAAGGAGTTACCAGCCAGGGCCTGCCATATTATATGCTAAGTAATAGCATTAGTAAAAATGGATCGGTTGTAAAAGGTACGGTGCTGCTTATACAGGTAGGAACAAATGTAGCTGTAATTAATTCGGCTGATATAATACTGGGCAGCGAGATGGAGATGGGCTTGAATTTTCTTTTATTCACTTTAAAAATAAATGGGGTGGCTGAAAAAAATATGGATTATAAAAAGCAGTTAACAGGCACATGGGTTTCAAGCAGTGGATCGTATGGTAATAGTTTAAGTTTTGCGACCAGTTACACTGTGGAAGGGAAATATTATGTATTGGCGCAATCTTCTTATACGGTGGGCTATGATTATTATAATGACCTGATTAAGAGTAAACAATTTAAAGGTGAAGGTGTATTTGCCTTTAAAGGAAATGTGATGGAAAGAAAAACTAGTTCAGGCCCGGTAACAAAATACTTCATACGGTTTTATTCAAGAAAATCTGGTAATAATGAATGGAGAAATTTAATGGGTTTTTATGCCTTTAATTATGATAAGAACAGAATAGAAACGATTGTTCCTTTTCAAAAGATTTAATTATAATACCAATAATAGTGGTTTTATCACCAACAATAATCTGTTTTACAGATTAAATAAAACATTTGTTCCAAACCATTAAATCTCGTTATACGTGAAAAAAATTATTCTTTTACTAAGCTTGGCAGTAACCATTATTGCTGCAAATGCACAGGAAGCGCCACCGAAGGTGCCACCTATAAAAAATGTAATCGATACAAAGTTGCCGCAATTGCCACAACAACCAATAGAAATTCCTGGAGGTAGGCCTATTAAATTACCGAGCAAACCAGACCCTATAACTACCTCTTTAACAACACATACTTGGAACCTTATTCGTTGGTGGGTTACACCCAATGCAGGCCATTCGATTACCGATCCTTCTTTTAAATTTCTCAGTAACGGCACAGTTAGCTGTAGTCTCACTACCCCCGAAGCTGTAACAAGGCTCGAATCTGGTACTTACACCGTTCATGGCAATAATGTAACTATCCTTTTAAAAAAGAATACAAATGTAACCATGAACTGCAATCTTATTTATAACAACAGCAACAAAACACTAACAGGTACTTATACCCTGCAAGTACTTCCTGTTACTAATGCACCAGCGGGTTATACACCTGGAACAGTAACAGGAGAGTTGAAGCTGGAAATAAAGCCATAGAGAATATAGTTATGAAATCATACGTAGCAATAATAGTATTTCTATTTATCGCTTTTGGCGCACAGGCACAAAGCGATCAGGAACTCAACAGGGACTCCGTAATCGGATGGCAATATGTAAGCAATCCTATAAATTCAAAGGCGATTTATAAACCCGTAAAAGGCCTATATGCAGGCGGGGCCTATTCTGCATGGCAACAGCAGGCATCGGATTTATTGCTAAGCTGGATACAACAATCCTATTTGCCACGGGGTTTGATAGTGCGCACCATCGCCAAAAACGATGAACGCTGGTATGTAGATGATTATAGCCCGCTGCATAGTTATGGTATCAATTTGCTGGGCTATTCTGCTCATTTTGTCAATGGTAAAATTGACCTCAAGTGCTGTGAACAGGGCCTGAAATTAATTGCAGGGTTTAATGATTTTCCGGGCGTAGCTATCAAAAAATTTAATCCCGGTGGGTTGTATTTCTTTGCCGAGGAGGCACAGTTCAGCAGTGGCGATGATGATGCACAATTATCAAAAGAAGGAATAGATAAAAAAATTCAGCCCAATCTATATAACTATCGTACCTACTTAGATCATTATCACGATGCTGGCCAGCAGATGTTTAAAGTTGGCGTGGTGGTTTCCAAAAATGGAGACTGGCCTTTTAAACCCGTGCTGGTAAAGGATGCCGTTGCATACATTCAGCAACAATTGGCCGCTTATCCCGCTATCCTTCAAAAAAATCCTTACTCGGCAGAGCCTGTAAAAAAAGCTTTGGAAAGATTAAAGCCTTATTACAATGAAGTGGTGAAATTAAGAGCTAATTATAATCCAAACAATGCTATCAATGATAATAATGATCATTACCTGCTGGACCCCGGGGCAATCATAAACGGAAACCCTATTAATAAAACATTTCCTGAACACAGCATCCTTGTTAGCACCACGCAACAAACCATCGACCAATCAAAAACAGATAACCCGCTTTGGGTGTATTTTAATTTTACACCACTGAATAGGGCGATAGTAGGAAACCCTGCAAAATTTGATACAAAGTTTGGTACCGATATATCGCATATGGTGTATTCTCTGTTGAACAATTTTAATTTTGATTATGTAGCCAGGTGGCTTGCGCAGCCTGATGCAAGAAAGAGTATGGCTTATACGCCCGTAAAAGCGCCGGCAAAATCTACGGGCAATATATTTTCAGCGCCTGCAATGGTTTCGGTAACAGCATCTACAAAAAATAAAGACCCTTACACTATTTTGTACGATGATTTTAACGGTTATACCGATGGAACACTGTCTGCAAAAGTATGGCACACTTATGGACACAACGGGCATGATTTTGCAAATGCATCGGTAAGCACAGTGAATGGACAATCCGGCAAATGGATTTCTGTACCGCAGGATTTTAGTTTCTATCCCAATTTTAATAAACCGCTTGGCGCCAATTTTACCGTGAACTACGATGTGTATTTCGGAAAAAATGTAAAAAACCAAAGAACGCCTTTTTACTTCAGGATAGATACGGAAGACCCGAAGAAAAGTAACCCAATTGATTTGCACGATATAAACAGGGAAGGCTTCCAATTTTCATTAGCCATGAGTGGCGAAACCGAAACAAGCAAACGGTACATGAGTGTTGAATACAAAGAAACGTTCACTAATACCAGGATACCCACTGCCAAAGCAGGCGATGTAGCACATGTAACAATTTCCGTGAACGGCGCTGCAATAGCTGTTTCTGTAAATGGCAAAGAACTAATGCATGATGATAATGCAATCCCTGCGGGAAAATCTTTTAGAAGATACGCCTGGTATTGCAGCGAACCGGGTGTGTATTTCAGTAATGTGTATGTAAAAAGTGGCAGCCCTGTGCAAAATACTATTCCGCAGGAGCCGCAATTTGCCGGAGTGGTAAAAGACAAAAAATCCACAACACCCGATGCTGCTACATTTGAAACATCGGACTATGCATTTAAACCATTAGAAAAAATAGGTAATATGCMGCCGATAAGTTATCCTACAGGGTTTAAAAGCGCTACCCTCATTCCGGCACAGGCAGAAGGAAGCAATAAAGCAGTGGCAACCTTACCCCCATTCAAAGCGCCTTCACGTTCTGCATTATTAGATGCTATACCCAATACAGTGTTGAGCAATGCTGCATTTAAAAAATTAATTGATGACCTGAAAAATACTGTATCCACCAAATTGAATACAGATAATGTAAATAAGATAGACGGTTACCTCAAAGCAAAAAAAATAACGGCACCAAAAGCAATTGCTGCAGAAGCTATTGGCGCATGGCTGAGCAACAAACCAACAGCAGCTTTGTATTTATTCTGCAAAGCCATGCAGGCAGACTACAATGTTATGAATACTGCCAACAACCTGGCTTCGCTGTTGAATGCTTATGGTTATTCAGAAAAAGCAATTCCTGTTTTACAATATGTGAATGGTAAAATCAATAACAACCCGGATGTATTGTCCAATATGGCAACTGCTTATTATAACCTTGGCGATATGAACAATGCTTCCCTGTTTGCGGATAAAAGCATTGCAAAAGACAGTTTGAACGCTAACGGAAATAAAGTGGCCGCTTTTGTACACCTGGGCAAAGCATCGGCAACCAATAACAAAGCTGAAGCCGATAAAGCTATTGGTTGTTTAAAACAAGTGCTTAAATCACGGTATGATAATGAAGCAGCTGAAATATTAAATAAAATTGAAGGCAATCATCAAAAACAAAAAGATTTTGCGAATACAAACTTTAAAGAATTCCCCATGCTTCGCCGGCTGGAGCTGCCTGCCATGACCGAAGACCTGGCGCAGGCAAAATCTTTCAACGGATTTTTAGAAAAAGAAAAAACTGCTTTGTCTCAAACTGCCGATGATATCAGGGCCGCTTATAAAAAGATTCCCGAAGCGGATATGAAACAAGTAATCGCAAATATCAACCAGAACAAAGGAACAGCAATGATGATGGTGAAAGCAGCCAATATTGTAAATCAAAGTGCGGCGTGGTACATAAAATTGAAAAGCGACCTGGAGCAGATTTTTACACAGAACAAAAGAACATTAACAACCGCCTACAATAAAAAGATAAGTGCGATCACCAAAAAATATAATGCACTGTTGAATAAATTAGAAGGCGGTGAAGGCAAGGTAGAAGAAGAGGAAGAAATGGAGCGCCTAAAGAAAGCCCGTTGTGAAGAATACAATAAAGAAAGTCAGATATATCTTTCTGACCTGGCAAAGCTCACCAACCAGTTTGCTCAAAAAAGCGAGCTGGTAAGCCGTACTTATTTCAGGGATTATGCTAACTGGATGCCGGTTCAATTAAACGATAACAGCAACCGCTTTCTTCTGGATGCACAGGTAAAATATATTACTGATGTAAGGAAGATCCTTTCGGTATACACTGTTGCAGAGCCCTGTATCTATCCATCCCAAGAAGCAAAAGAAGATAAGAAGCCATCCAAGCCAAAGCCATGGGAAGAAGATTATTGTGCCAATTTCAAAGGAACGTTGGGCATTGGCCCTGCAAAGATTGGGTTCAATTGTAACTCCATGAGCATATCCGGTGGCGAAGGTTTTGTGGGAGAATTAAATTTGAATTTCAATGAAAATGGCACTTTTAAAGAGGCAACAATTGGTGCAGGCATAGGAATAGAAGGGCATATTGGCAATCAAAATGTAACAGCAGTTTCAGCAGGCGCATCTGCGGTGGAGTACATCACCGTTGGTGCCGGGCCAAATGGCGGGGTACAGGTAACAGACTGGGGAATCTCTGCAGGCGTTTCGGCCGGGGGAAATATCGGTGCGGTTAGTGGAGAAGCCAATATTGCCTCCACTAATATTTCTGTAAATGAAGGGATAAAAGCAAGCGGTTATATTGCAAATGTGCTGGGTTTAAACAAGCCATAAAATCATCTTTTTTAATGATTGACCATTTTTTTATATCAAGCTACTTTTATATCACAAAATTAATGAAACCATTATGAGCAAACGCTCACAAACAGAAATGAATAATATTGCTCTTGATAGCTTCATTACCGATATAAACAAATTATATACTTATGAAAAAATTAATCATCTTATTCCTGTTCATTGTAGGAACAATAACAGCTAAGGCACAAATCAAACCAAGAGTTAAAGACGAGAGTGCATTCATCCTAAAAAGTATAAAAGAATTAAGGCTACCCCAGGATGATGCGAAAACAGAAATAGCAAAGAAAATAGCAGAAATAGTGAAACCAGTTATTGACAAACTGGGCAAGCTTATGGATGCCGACCCAGCCACTTATAAAGCCTACCAGCAAGATATTAAGGCCATAGCCGATGCAAAAACAAACGAAGAAAAACGATCGGGGATAGCAAATGTTTCCAAAAAATACTATCCGTTTATTAAGAAAGTTTGGGAAGAGGCAAACATTGATGAGCGGGATTATCAAGCAAAAATAAGAGCCGTGTTTCCCGATAATGTAAAGGATAAGATTAAGTTTAGCGAGTTTCTGAGATTTCAATATGAATTGGCTAAACCAGTGCAGGGATATACACCTGGTGGAGGTGGCTTGCAAACGTCTAATACCCCTCCAATAGTTACTAAGCCTGATGATCCTAACCCGTTCCGGTGTATTGACGAAATCCCAAGTTCGGGAGTTCTTTTTGATGAAAGTAAATCGGGTATAGGGTTCACTAACCACTGGTATGGAGAGTTTACTGACACAGACCCTACAAAAGCAATTCATACCTTCACTACTGCTGATGGTCCATGGGGAAGGTACTCTGATGCGGGTATTACCTTAGACACTGTTAGCATACCAGGTAGATTTCCATCAGATAGCAGGCGCCTGCAAGTTACAAAAAGTTATAAATGGAATGGCAGTGCTTATGCTATTTCTGTATTGGGCACCAGTTTAGGTTTTTATTATGAAACGCCTTTTTTTGGGGCATCGTTTTCAGAATGGCAAACAGAAGTAGGGATCTGTTCCCCGATAACATTTGTGTTATATTCAGAACGAAATTTAACTAAAACGTATTCCGTTATAAAACAAAAACCAACTGGCAATTTTCTTGCATTTGGCTTTGGTGCAGGAAACTATTCGTCTGGTTTTGGATTATTGGCATTTGCAGGAGCTCAAAGTAATGTAGCTGGTACTAAATGGACTCTTTGTGAAATTCCTTAATCAACCTTTGAACAATGAAACACGTAAAATATTTTATTTTATTGAGTGTGCTAATAGTGATGAGCTGTACCAGTTTTGCACAAAAACAGACTTTTGATGTGGTTTCTTTTACTTTTCCAAAAGGCTGGCAACAACAAAAAAGTGAAGCAGGTATTCAACTTTCCATTACCGATAAAAAAACAGGTGTTTATGGAATTGCGGTGATCACCAAAGCAAGGGCATCTTCTGCATCAGCTAATGAAAATTTTAATAATGATTGGGATAAATTGGTAAAAGGAGCAGTAAGCGGTGACACAGCGCCAAGCATTTCGGATATGAATATAGAAACAGGCTGGAGTTGCATTACCGGACAGGCAAATTATGTAGATGGCAATAACAAAGGATTGGCAACACTAATTACGGCAACGGGATACGGCCAAACGGTTAGCGTTGTAATCCTGACCAACACCAGTAAATATCAGGAAGAAATATTGGCATTTGTAAATTCACTGGAATTGCCAAAAGCCAATCAAATTAAAATTGGTAATGCCGCAACTGGTGGTACAAACGATGCTGGGAAATCATCGGTGCTGGGTTTATGGTGTGATAATCTATAATTATTGCTATGAAATCGAAAATACTTATCTCCTTGTTTATACTACTGCCATTTATTGCTTTTGCCCAAAAGCCATCTAAAGAACAAATGGAAGCCGACAAAAAGCGATTGGCTGAGGCCATGCAAAAACTCAATGAAAAGACTTCTAAAATGGACCCTAAGGCCAAAAAAGGATACGACAGTCTGCTCAATCAATATGGTGTGGGACAAAAGATGGACAATGCCATAAAACAGGTAAACAAAAGTCAGCCAACAAAAAGTGGCGGTGTTGCCAACGGTCTTATTCCTGCAAAAGACATCAAAGCCATTGCTGGTATTGCTGCTACACCATCCAAAGTAAACATGGGTGCATTTATCGGCAATACAGGAAATACAACTTTTGCCGCTGTACTTCCTGCTGCAAAAAATAAAGCCAACAATCTCTATAAAGACCTGAAAGAAAAAGGAGCAAGCATTGATGAAATGGGCAATGCTGCTGTCGCATTGTGGGTGGGTGGCCGTACACAAATCGCATTGAGCCTGATGGCACAGGTATGTAAAGATGATGCCAATAACACCGATAATTTGAATAATTATGCAGCTATGTTAACGATGACGGGGGCTCCTGAAATGGCAATTCCTCTTCTCAGTAACCTCAATGGCCGATTTAAAAAGAACAGTACCATACTCAACAACCTTGGCCAGGCATGGTTTGCACTAGGCGATGTGGACAAAGCCCAAAAATACCTGGATACCACACTTGCACTTGGCGCATCACACGCGCAGGCCAATCAAACCCTTTGTCTGATAGCTGAGCACAAAGGTGATAAAGCAGCAGCGCTTGCATATGCCAAAGCCGCATTTAAGCAGGGAAACACCGCATCAAGAAAAGACAAGTTAAAGCAATTAGGCTATACACCTGGAGCAGATGATTATACTGGTTTTCCTCGTACTAACAAAAGTAACGATCTATTGAATCTCGGTAACTTTTCACCAATGGAATTTCCAAAATCTTATGCGGCAATGAAAATGTACGAAACGCAATGGAAACAGTTTAGCGTAGCTATTGATCAGGCAATAAAACCCTTACAAAAACTTAGCGAAGAGTCGAATAAGCAAACGATCAAGCGTTTGGAGGAGCAGCAAAAACAGTTGATGAACGTCATGAACAAAACGTTGGCCAATCCTGGTTCAGTAAACCAAAGTAGTGCCATGCAAACTGTGGGTATACCCATGTTTTCGGAAAAAATGAACGCCAAAGAGAAAATAGTGCTGCAAAACCTTCAGCTAAAAAAGGATAAGGTACTGCAAAAAATGGCCGATTTTACGAAAGGAGATGGTGCCACTTACAAAAAAGAGTATGAAGCCACTATGAAAAAGATCAACGAAAGATGGAAAAACGTTGGAGAGGGCGGAACAGAAAATAATGGGGTGCTTTGCAACGAATCTATAAAAGCAATAGATGTTTACCTGAGTGCATACAATACAAAGTGCGAAGAATTGTACAAAGAATATTTGGAGGTGCAGAAGCAGTTTTTGAATGAAATGGCTTATTTATCATTGTACACTACTTATCCCGAATTGATTCCTGGTATCAATGCTGGCCTAAAACAACAATGGTTAAAAGACCTGGCCTTTAAAGCCGAAGTGCTTCAGGTAAGTTACGGCTGTGCAAGTCCGGGTAAAATAAAAGAAGGTAAGCTTACCGAGTTTAAAGATCCCAACTGCAATATCAATAGCGAATTTGGTAGTGCGAGGCTCGGCTTCACGATGACGCTTACCTGCAGTGGCTTAACTACTACTGTTAATGCAGGTGTGATCAGCGGTACTTTGAACCAGGATCTGGATCATGCAGGTTTTGGCGATTCCTTTAAGAATTGCACAGTTAGCATTGGACCTAAAGTAAGTGCCGGCGGCAAATTGGGGCCATTACAGGCCAGTGTAAGCGCTGGTGTAGGTGCAGATATTGAAATTGACAGAACCGGTATAACCGATGTAGTGGTGGTTGCGGGTGCAGAAGCCGCTGCCGGAGTTGGCTCTGCCGGTGCAAGCGCAGGCATGGAAGGAAGAATGAGCCTTAATAGCGGCGCAGGCTCACTAAACGGAACAGGTATCTTTAAATAAACAACAAACGATGAACCGTCCATGATTAAATCATCA
This sequence comes from Pedobacter sp. 05L430, assembly GCF_056397585.1. Lineage (NCBI taxonomy): Bacteria > Pseudomonadati > Bacteroidota > Sphingobacteriia > Sphingobacteriales > Sphingobacteriaceae > Pedobacter > Pedobacter sp. 05L430. The sequence goes on from NZ_JBFTNT010000019.1 coordinate 34,822, forward strand.
TTAAACTCACATAGGAATGATGATTTAATCATGGTAAGGAACATTTGACCACTAAAAACAAAATTATAAACAAATGAAACAGTTTTTGATCTTTTCAGTAATGGTATTGGGGAGCATTGCAGGTTTTTCGCAAGGAATAAAAAAAATAACTGACCCATTAACGCCCTGTGGTTCACGTGCAGAAGTTGACGGTATGCCCGGTATTTATACCGACCACAACAATACAATATATGGCTTTAGTTTAAAAGGCACACCCGCCGAAAAAACTACGATGATGAAAAACCTCATCGCAGCAGAAAAACTGGAAGAAGCCAGCCGTAAGGATTTTAAGTTGACGGGATGTGCCGCCAGAGTAAGTTTTGCCAGGCATGGTAGCAGTGATTACGGTAAAAATGTTTATGCCAGCTATGGGTACAACATGGGTATATATGCTTTTGTCTGCAATGTGTCCCAACACGCAACCAAAATCGTAGATGAATACAGAACGGTTTTCAGGGTTGAGTTTAATCCTTATATAATGCCTGGAGGCGTACATGCAGTAGGTACTGGCGAGTTCAATATGAAAAATGGGAATCCGATGTACGAAATTCCTGTACAAGCAAAAGTGGGGCCCAACTTTGAAAAAGACAAAAACAACAATCCCAGCCGCGTATCACAATATATTTCAGAAGCAACGCTGATGGTTGCCCGCTCTGATAATTATAAAGATTTTCATAGCGATTTTTTAAAACTCAACAATGGCAATGGCTATGTTGAGCACTGGGAAATGGGCGGCAGGTATGACAATCACGGACCTAATTCGTATCAATTTATAGATCGTCGTTATTTCCTCACCAAACCGGGAGTGCCTTTACTGATCCCCGTTAGCCGCAAGCAATACCTGCAGGATATGCTGGAATATTTTGAAATTGAAAAAGCCAATTTTGAGTATGACAACGCGGAAAAAATTAAAAATATAGGAAATAATACTTCTGAGTCTGCAAAAAGAACAATGGCAGCTTTGGAAGCAGACAAACTTGCTTACCCCAGGATATATGAAGCAAAAAAAGCAAAAGTGAATGACCTACTTGCCAAACAAAAACCAGAATGGTTACAAAAACCGGCAGTGGTAGACCAGGATAGATTGCTAAAAGATGCAAATAAAATCCTGGAAGCTTTGGGTAGGTTTTATGATGCAGAAGGAGAGTATAAAAGTGCCCTATATGTTTTAAATCCAGCCTATTTTGTATCCAATAACGGGCAGGCTGCAAAACCTTTGTTGATAGAAGTACAGTTTCGGTATGAAATCACAAAAGATTATGGCTACTCTTCAAGGTTGTTTAACAACTGGGAACAGCATTTTGATATTGGTGCATTGAAAAAGATGTTGCAATAATTATCTAAAATTAAATTCGACCCATGAAACGAATACATACATCGACCATTGCCACATTAATTGCAACGGTTGCTTTAACGCAGCAGGTTAATGCACAAGATTGCCAGTCGTCAAAAGACCTGGAAGCGCTTCCTGGAAAGCATATAGATGCAGCCCATTGCGAATGGCCGCAAGAGAAAGCACATTGGCTGGATGCCTTGGGTACGGCAGCTAATAAAGCTGCTGCCAATKCCATACTTACTAAAATCGAAACGCTCGAAAAACAAAGCCGTAGCAATTATATCCTTAAAGGGTGTGTGCTTAAAACTGCGTTTTCGGGCAATACCGCTACTACAATAGTTGGCAAATATGCATTGGCAAGCTATGACCTTAATATGGGCTGCTACGAATATATCTGTGTCAAAAATAAAATGATGGTCAACAGTGAATATGCAAATGTTTTTCGTGCCTACGTTAATCGTTATACCGGGATAGAAACTGCTTTTTCTTTTCCTGACGAAGCATATTATTACGAAACACCAAAAAAATACAATGGGCAATTTATCGCCCTGCACAATTTTATTAAAATGGATGCCACTAAAAATATCAATAACAGTAAGGGATTTTATCAGGATATTCCGGAACACACTGTGAAAGAAGGTAGCCGTAATGTATATATGACCCGTCATTGGTATTGCACAAAACCTGGTGCTTTGGTATTTATGCCTGTTTCGCGTAAAGAATACCTCGAAGCCCTGCTGGTCTATTACGAAAGAGAAAGGCTTTTAATAGCCGACAAAATAAAAGAGATTGAAAGCGAAAGCGCTGGCATGATGAAAGATCCGAAAAAGTACCCTCAGTTGTATGAAAACGGGAAACGGAACCTGATCGTGAAAAAGGCCAAATACCCGGACTGGCAAGAAAAAATAGAAGCTAAAAAAACCACGGTGGAAAAGGTATTGAAAGAAAATACAGCGGCCTGGCTGACCCAGTCTGCCGTTGTAAAACCCAAAGCTGAAACCTTTTCCTGGAAAAGGACTTATGGCTCGGCCCCCAACGATGAGGTATGGGTAGAGACCTACAATGCCGATACCAAAGAGGCCGCCCAAAGAACCGGATCATTTACCTTTGATGGATTTTGGGATAACAAAGGTGGTTCAACGCTCTATCAATATAATCCCGACTATTTTAAGGGTTCAGAAAGAAATCCGGTAAAGCCTTATATGATAGAATTGACCTATAGGTACGTAAAAACTCCTCTTGGGAAAAGTTTGGTAGAAAATTTTACCGAAAACTTCGATTTCGATGCTGTAAGGAATATGCTAGAGTAGGAA
>NZ_JBFTNT010000020.1:0-36914 GCF_056397585.1 Pedobacter sp. 05L430
ACCAATAACCTGCAAAGCTGGCTTAATTGTCGACACATAATTCTTAGTCAAACCAGAAATCATTGCATCAGCTTCTCCAAACTCAACCATAGAAGCACCAAAATAATTCCGGTCACGCAGAAATTTGGTAGCCTCAATTAAAGTCACCCCTCTTCTTTGTCTCTTCTCATATAATGAGTTCGCATACTTGCTCATGCGCTGCTGCTCTTCAAAAGGGTCAATTATGGTAACGCCCTCTAATTCCAGTGCATTTTCCTCAATTATTTTCTTAATGATTTCCTTGTTTCCAAGCAGAATCGGAATAGCTATATTCTCATCTTTTACAATTTGGGCAGCTTTTAATATTTTATAGTTGTCAGCTTCAGCAAATACAACGCGCTTAGGATCAGATTTAGCCTTATTTGTAATTGCACGCATAATTGCATCATCACCACCCAATCGATGTTTCAATTCCTCAGTATAAGCCTCCCAATCGGTGATCACCTTACGCGCCACACCCGAGTCAATTGCTGCTTTAGCAACTGCAGTAGATACATTCGTCATTAAACGAAGATCCATTGGTTTTGGAATAATATAATCTTTACCGAACTTAATGTTGGTTTCATTGTAAGCCATATTAACCGCCTCAGGTACTGGTTTTTTAGCCAGCTCGGCAATTGCTCTTACTGCAGCGATCTTCATGGGCTCGTTAATAGCAGTAGCCCTCACGTCAAGCGCGCCTCTAAAAATATATGGGAATCCCAAAACATTGTTCACCTGGTTAGGATAGTCAGAACGGCCGGTAGCCATAATGATATCCTTACGGGAATTGAGTGCCAGCTCATAAGCAATTTCCGGGTCTGGATTTGCCATAGCAAACACGATAGGATTTTTTGACATTGATTTCAGCATATCTTCTGTTACACAATTAGCAGATGATAAGCCAATGAACACATCACTATCCTTCATTGCCTCCGCCAGTGTATCTAAATTTCTGGAAGTTGCAAATTCAGCTTTGATTGCATCAAGGTTCTCACGTGTATCACGGATCACACCAGAGCGGTCACACATCACAATATTCTCTTTTTTAGCACCTAAAGAAACATATAAGCGTGAGCAGGAAATGGCAGCAGCACCTGCCCCATTCACTACTATCTTAACCTTATCCATTTTCTTTTTTTGCAGCTCGCATGCATTTAGCAATGCCGCCGCCGAAATAATAGCAGTTCCATGCTGATCATCGTGCATAACCGGAATCTTCATTTCTTCCTTTAAACGACGCTCTATTTCGAAGCACTCAGGTGCCTTAATATCTTCTAAATTTATGCCACCAAAAGTAGGCTCAAGGGCTTTTACGATCTTCACAAAATCATCCACATTAGTGGTGTCCAGTTCCAGATCAAAAACATCAATATCAGCAAATATTTTAAAAAGGAGACCCTTTCCTTCCATTACAGGTTTTCCTGCTTCCGGTCCAATATTACCTAAGCCCAATACAGCAGTACCATTACTAATCACAGCCACTAAATTCCCCTTAGCTGTATATTTATAAACGTCTTCAGTATTTTCAGCAATCTTTAAACATGGCTCTGCAACCCCAGGTGAATAGGCAAGCGCCAGGTCTCTTTGAGAGTTTGTTGGTTTTGTTGGGATAACCTGAATTTTCCCAGGGCGCCCTTGCGAATGGTAATCTAAAGCATCCTGCTTCCTGTTTATTTTAGTCATAAAATTGTCAATTGTAAAGGGTCAAAGTTACAATTCTTTTATTAGGGCTTAAAATAAAAAAAAGGCAATTAAATTACGGATTTCGCGTGTTTAAATGCAATTATGAACAAAATGAACAGGAAAATAAACAAACTGAACGCTAGCTTTTCAGTCGACGGGGGGTGTCATCATCGGTATGTGCACTATACACTTTTATTTTCTGTCCCGGAACAATCGTTAAACTTCTTAATTTATTCCAGACTTTAAGATCCTGAACTTCAACATGATATTTATTGGCAATCTCTCCCAAATTTTGTCCGGGTTTAACTTTATGATAGAAAAAGACCGGTGTTGATTTCGCATTCCTTACCGGTCGACGCTCTTCATTTGAAGCCAGTACCACTTTCATGTTGGTTTCTGTCTCAGGGTTCAGCACCTCGTAGATTCTGGCAAAGTTAGCCAGGCTCACTTTTGGAACAATCACACGCTTCGGCATCGATTCTGTTCCGTTAACGATCTTCTTCTTGTAAGAAGGATTTAACGTGCAAAGCTCCTCTTCATCCATATTCAAAGCGCTAGCTAAAGTAGGGATAGAAATAAAACGATTAACCTGAATAGTATCTGTAATCTTGATATAAGATGGTCGCTGTGAACTAATATGGTGTTTATCTGAACACTTCATTACATACACAGCAGCAATAAACGCAGGCACATAATTTCTTGTTTCGGTTGGCAAAAATCTTCTAAGCTCCCAGAAATCAGTGGAGTTGGCTTTCTGCATGGCCCGCTTCACATTTCCCATTCCACAATTATAAGCGGCAATTGCCAGAAGCCAGTCCCCCAACTCTTCATAGGCATCTCTGAAATAGGCTGCCGCAGCATAACTTGCCTGTATAGGATCCTTTCGGTCGTCAACAAAATTATCCATATTTAAGCCATACTCTCTGGCAGTACCAAACATAAATTGCCATAATCCGGTAGCACCAACTCGTGAAACTGCATGTGGGTTCATAGATGATTCTATGATCGGCAGGTATTTGATCTCCTCCGGGATGTTAAGGCTTTTAAGTGCTCTTTCAAAAATCGGAAAATAGTAGTCAGACATGCCCAGCATTCTGCCCATCATTTCCTTCCTTCCGCTATAGATGTCTATGTACTTCTGTACGTATTCATTGTAAGTAAGCGGAACAGTCTTCTCAATAGAATCTAATCTGTTCTTGTAGTTGTAATTATAGTTATTAAACAGGGGCGTTTCATCAACCTCAGGTACTGAAGCTGTGTCATTCAAAATTAAGCCATGTTGTTGGGCTGATGCTGAAAAGCTAATTAATGCTAAAATGCAATAGGATACGAAGTGTACTTTTATTTTCATAGGCATTTCATTCTGCTTCCAAGGCTTTTCTAAAAAAACCTCCTTAGTTTAAACTATCATTTAAAAATGTTTGGGACAAGGAAAGTAGTTCTTCCTCCCTAAAATGTTTGGTCATCAATTGAATACTTAACGGCAAACCATCATCATTATTGCCCAAAGGTATTGCTACCGCCGGAATCCCGGTTAAAGAGGCCAATACAGTAAATATATCTGCCATGTACATCACCAATGGGTCATCTATATTATCACCAATTTTAAAAGCTGGTGTTGGCGTTACAGGAGTTAAAATCACATCAAACTCCTTAAGCATCTCTTCCATTTTCTCCCTGATCAACCTTCTTACCTGCTGTGCTTTTTGATAATATGCATCATAATATCCGGCACTTAAAACAAAGGTTCCCAACAATATCCTTCTTTTCACCTCTTCCCCAAAACCCTCTGCTCTTGATTTTTTATAGAGTTCATTTAAACTCCCGGCTTCCAGGTTACGGTGACCATAATGCACGCCATCATACCGGGATAAATTAGATGAAGCCTCCGCCGTAGTAAGCACATAATAGGCCGGCACCAGATAGTCCAGCAAATCGAACGACACATAATCTACCGTATGCCCCTGAGCTTTAAATCGCTCAATGGCTTTCAATATCGAATCCTTAATTGCAGGATCCAGTGCTTCGCTTTCCAGGGTTTCCCTGATCACTGCAATTTTCTTTTTTGTCCCATTGCCCAAGGCTGCAGCATAAGCAGGTACTTCTTTTTTAGAAACGGTGCTATCATAATCGTCAGCTCCGGCCAAAACCTCTAACAATACTGCCGCATCACTAACTGAAGATGTAATGGTACCTACCTGATCAAATGATGAAGCATAAGCAATTACACCATATCTCGATATACGGCCGTAAGTTGGCTTAAAACCAATACATCCGCAAAAAGCAGCTGGCTGTCTAACAGAGCCTCCGGTATCAGTGCCTAAGGCCGACAGGCACAAATCTGCCTGAACTGCAACTGCCGATCCTCCTGATGATCCTCCCGAAACCCTTTCAGTATCTGCAGCATTACTTACCGGACCATAATAAGAGGTTTCATTAGACCCGCCCATAGCAAATTCATCACAATTTAACCTGCCAATAATAACAGCATCTTCACTGATCAGTCTTTCCACAACGGTAGCAGAGTAGGGAGATACAAAACCTTCAAGCATCCTGGAAGAAGCAGTAACCATATGGTCTTTATAAGATATATTATCTTTTATACCAATTACCATCCCCGCAAGCTTACCCGCAGTTCCATTATCGATTTTTTTCTGTACAAGCTTCGCCTGCTCAGAAGCCGAATAAAAAAACACCTCATTGAATGCATTGAGGTGTTGATGAGCTTCTATTTGCTTAAAATAATAATCTAACAACTCAGGTAAGCTGAGCTTTTTTTGACCAATAAGAGTTTGTATCTCTGTTAAGGAGCTATACTTCTTCAAATTCAAGAATACATTAAGATTAAAAATTAGGTTCTAAAACCTATAACGGTTTGTTGGTGCGGTTTCTTTCAACCGGTTCATTATCATCAACTCCGTCTTTACCATCTTTAAATTCTTTAATGCCTTTTCCCAGACCTTTCATTAGTTCCGGGATCTTTCTACCTCCAAAAAGCAAAAGTACTATTACAAGAATAACGGCTATTTCCATGCCACCTAACGCGGCTGATATCGTTGTGTTTAACATGATATTTTAGTTAAAGTTTAGTTTTATCTGTTTCTATTTTTGTGTTCTCTGTATCGTTATTCGCAGCAACAAGGTCCTGCTTTTCAAAATCCGATGAACCCCTGCTCTCCTCTACAACCTGTGCTTGTGGCTCCGGAGTAGTTTCAGAAGGATGATGACGATTGGCATTGGTGTCATTAATAACCGATTCGATATCATCAACAATACCTACGGAATTTATGTTACGATGGATTTCTCTTTTAACCCCTTCTGAGGCATCTTTAAAATCTCTGATTCCTTTCCCCAAACCTCTTGCTAGTTCTGGTAATTTTTTACCTCCAAATAACAAAAGTACCACCGCCAGGATGAGCATAATCTCGCCGCCACCCATGTTCAGGAATTCTATTAACGTCCCTCTATACATTTTCTTACTGATTTATAATTAATTAATACAAATATAAACATTTATAATCCACAATATCCTATTTTGCTATCCATGCTTCAGGATTCTGCGCTGCCATCCCTCTTCTGATCTGGAATTGCAGCTGAGGTGTACCTTCGGTTGTACCCACAGTACCTATTGTTTGTTTTGTAGTCACTTCCTGGTCTTTAGATACACTTACCGACTTCAGGTTCTGGTAAACCGTGAAATATTCACCATGTTTAATCAGCACAAAATACCTACCATATTGCTCCATAACCGTAGTAACCTTACCATTAAATACCGCACGTACAGCAGCTCCTTCAGCAGTTTCAATATTTACACCATCGTTGGTATAAGATGCCTGCCCTTCCATATGTCTTCCAAAACGTTCCGTAATTGAACCGGTAGCAACAGGCCATGGCAGTGAGCCACGGTTACTTTCAAATTGTGATGATAGCCTTGCAGCTTCCGGTGTTGCCGTCAGATATCCGCTGTTTGTTTTTGCTTTTGGCGCAGCGGCAGTTGGAGCAGGTTTATTTTCTGCTTTTGCCTTGGCGGCGGCAGCTCTTTCAGCGGCCAAACGCGCCTCTTCTGCCTCTCTTCTTGCTTTCTCTATCTCCCTTGCAATTGCTGCGCGGATATTTCTATCCAGCTGGGCAGATATTTTTTTCCGCGTTGCGATGTCTTGTCTATACTGCTTCTCTTCCCTGCTAAACTTATTCAGTACCTGAGATTGTTCACTCTTATTCTTGCCAAGCTTATTTTTCTCCTGCTCCTGTTCATGCAAAAGATTGCTCTTCTCCTTAAGGTTTCTATCTAAAATCACGATCTTATAATTAAGATCCTTCTGCTTACCCTGTATATAGTCGGCCTGTTTTTTACGGTACTGGCCAAACTGCTGTAAATACTTAATCCGCTTATATGCCTGATTAAAGTCACTTGCCGCAAAAATGAACATCATCTTATCATAAGAGTTCCTGTTCCTTTGCGCAAACCTGATCATACTTGCATATTCTTTTTTAAGCTGCCCCAGCTGTCCTTTTAAATTATGAACAACGTTCGTGTTTTCATGAATCTGATTGTCAAGATTTTTCATCTCCGAATTGATCACAGAGATTTTGCTTTGCATTAAGCCAATTTTGGCATTTAGTGCATTGATCTGGCTTAAAGTAAGCTTTTTGTTCTTTGCTGCTTTATTTGCATTTTTCTGCAACAAATCAATTTCGCGCTGTATGGCTTCTTTTTTTCTTTTCAACTCTGCACTACTTTGTCCGAAAACAACAGAGGCAGATAGTAAAAATAAGAGGAGTAAAAGTAATTTGTTTAGCTTCATTGCATCAAAAGTATAAAAAATCAGTTTATTACCTCATACTTATTTGGAACATTAAACGGAAATTCAAGAGCAAGATTGCTTTCAATTTTCGAAAAGTCCAAATTGATATTAATTCTTTTATCCCCGGCCATAGAGTTAATTTTCAGATTAGTGGGAAAAAGAGCGCCATTAATATTCTGATATTCCCCGTAAACAACCCGCAAAGATCTTCCGGAAGCAATATCATTTAAATTGTTTTCATTAACCTTTAACAAGGTATTAAAAATCACTCTGTAAGCCAGGCCTTCATTTACGCCACTAAGGGTCCAAACGCCGTTTTCCTGTGCTACCAGTGTCTCATCTCTAAAGAAATCTTTAACCGTATTTCCAGAGAAAATAGCTTGTAACAGCTCAAAATTAACCTGTTTATTGGTATAAGTATGTACGTAATTAAAAGGCTTCTTTAAATAAACCCCCTGTAAATTATTTCTGACCTTAATACTATCCGGAGTAATTAATGCCCTTGCCACTTCGATACCTAAAGCGGTAATACTTACCCAGATTTTTTTATTTTTCTCTATCCTGATGTTCATGTTCACATTATTTGTGTTCCCATTGATATCAAGACTAGCCTTTGCTTTAAGCGAAAGCGTACTAAAAGAAATATCCTTCGCTTTTAGCACCGTTATCGTTTCTGATCTCTTGTTGTCAGCCGGAGTTTCCACTACCTTTGGCGGCTTAACAATGGCTTTCTTGGTTTTACAAGCCATTCCCACCGAAACAAGAGCAACAAACAGCAAGCTATTGAATATATTTCTTCTCATTAATCTTCTTATTTAACTTCTCTGAATTACTTCCGGCGCTTTTGGCCTTCTTCCACTGTGCCAATCCCAAATCTTTATCACCCTTCAGAAATAAAACATCACCATAGTACTCTATATATAACGGATTTTCTGCATCCAGTTGCAATGCTGTTTTGATATTTGTTAACGCCAATGCATTTTGGTTGTCATTTTGAAGGGCCAATGCCATGTAATAATATAAAATAGCTTGATTCGGATAAACCGACAAAGCATCATCAGCAGTTTTGATTGCATCCTTATATAAACCAAGCGAAGTCTGTATATTCAACATCTGTTCCCATACTGCATAGAGCTGATCGGTCATCTTTAATACAGATTGGAACTGTGTCAATGCGCCCTGCAGATCTCCTTGCTGATAAAGTACATCACCGTATAAAGCAAAAACTTTAGGATCATCCGTATGAACCTTCGTTGCAATCATTGCCAGTTCAGCAGCAGCATCCACCCTTAACTGATCTTTCTTGCCACCCAAAAGCATCACTACAATTTTAACTTTTTGGTCAACAGGCATCATAGTGTTTCCAAAAGCCTTTTTTAGAGATATCTGTGCTTCTGTATTATTCTTTAAGGCACTATAAACGTCAGCCATCGCCAGATCCACCTCAAAATTATCCGGTTCCAGTTCTTTTGCTTTCTTAAGTACTGCCAAAGCTTCAGCGTTCTGGTTTTTTTGTATCAATACCCCACTTGTATATAGCAAGCCCTTAACATCCTTTACATTTTCAGCTAGGATCTTCTCAACTTCTTTCTTATCAAGCCCGTCATCTTTCCCCATACTCGCGCGCTGCCTGGCTTCGGTTAAAGCATCTGAAGGTCCGAACTTCTTTTCCAGTACATCATACCCTTTCAAAGCGGCGTCTTCTTTACCCGCTAGAAGCAAAGCATTGGATTTATCAAAATAATAAGAGTCTTCATCAGGAGAAAGCGCAATTAACTTATCAAAAACGCCAACCAGATTATCCATATCTCCTTTTCGCTTATAAAGCTCTGCCAATAATTTCCAGAACCAAATGTTATTAGGACTCAGCGCAGTAGCCTTTTTAATGGCCATTTCTGATTCCATCAGTTTATTTTGTCTGAAATTCAACGTAGCAATCTCAAAATAAGCAGCAGAATTGTCAGGATCGATCTTCAACAACTTATCAAAGTTCTCAGCTGCCTTCGGATAATTTTCATTTAGCTTTTCCTTTAAACCTGCAAAGAAGAGTGTTTTTATAGCCATGCTGTCCGTTGCAGAAACCACAGGTTCCTGGGCAAACACCGATGTGCTGCCAGTAAGCAATATCATTAAAAACCACTTACCTCTTCTCATAACAAATTATTTGCCTGTATGCCCGTAACCACCAGCTCCACGCGTTGTATCGCTCAACTCGCCTACCGATTTCCAGCTTACCTTTTCATGTTTTGCAATAACCATTTGGGCTATTCTATCACCATCATTCACCACAAAATCTGTATCAGACAGATTAACCAACAACACTTTCAGTTCACCGCGATAATCTGCGTCAATAGTACCCGGCGAATTCACAATACTGATTCCATGTTTATAAGCGAGGCCACTACGTGGGCGTATCTGCGCTTCATAACCTACAGGAAGTTCAATATGTAAACCTGTTGGAATCAAAATACGTTGTAAAGGTTTAATCGTAATATCAGTTTCTATAAAAGCGCGAATATCCATACCTGCAGCATGTTCAGTTTCATATTGAGGCAATGGATGTCCGGAATTGTTTATAATGTTTATGTTCATTTTTAGTTCTTTTTTAATAGCGCCATCAGTTCTTTTTTCTCCGCATAAAATGCAGCCAAAGCAAACAATATCAGCAACCCATTACCGATAAACATGTTCCTGTTAAACACACTAAATGAGATAAAAACGATTACTATGGCGGCAACAATATAAGCTAAATTCTTTTTTATTTGATAAGGAATGGGATAATTACGCTGTCCCCATAGATAGGACATTACCATCATACCTGCATAAGCGACAAATGAAATCCAGGCTGATGCCATATAGCTATATTTTGGAATAAAGATCCAGTTCAATACGATAGTCAGCACCGCACCGATACCTGATATGTACAAACCATATTTGGTCTGGTCAGACAATTTGTACCAAACCGACAAGTTCATATAAATACCCAAACTAAGGTAACCAAATACCAATGGGGGGACTACTCCCAGTCCAGACCAATAGATGTTTTGAACCACATGATTGTTAACTACGCGAGTTTCCGGCCCTACAATTATCGTAGCCAGAATATTTACGTTGGCCACCAGTGCCACTGCTATAATCACCACCGTAATTACAAAATAATTCATAATCCGCGCGTAGGTCTCTTTAGCATTTTTATTTTTTGAATGATTGAAAAAGAAGGGCTCTGCTCCCAACCTAAAGGCCTGTACAAATATGCTCAGGAATAATGCAATTTTTGCACATAAACCGTAGATGCCCACTTCCTGATCACTGATGCTGGCAGGCAGCATATGCTTAAGCATGGCCTTATCTAGTGCTTCGTTAATGATAAAGGAAATGTTGGCGATCAGTACTGGCCAGCTGTATACAAACATTTCTCTAAACATGCCCAGGTCAAACTTCAGCTTGAGCTGCAAAATCTCTGGTAATAGTAAAAATATGGTACACACGCTCGCAATCACGTTCGATAAAAATACATAACCTACCCATTTGGGTCTGTACCAACTTGCCATCCATTCCCCCCCAGGCAGCTTGTGGCTAATGATCATCGGAATGAGAAATAGGAAGAACACATTAAAGAACACAACGATAAAAATATTCAAACACTTTATTGTTCCAAACCTTATCGGCCTACCTTCGGCACGAATCTTCGCAAAAGGAATTACACAAAAGGCATCCGTTATCAGGATCGTCAGGAAACACTTTACATAGAAAGCATAATCTGCATGATCTTTAACATCTCCAGTCTGCATAAAATCGATAATGCTGTTTAAAAAAAGTAAGGAGAACAACAAAAATACAATAGAGATGGCGATCACTGCCCCAAAAGCATTGTTATAAACCAATTGCCTGTTATCATTCTTTTTCTGCAGATACCTGAAAAAGGTAGTCTCCATCCCAAAAGCCAGTATTGGATTAATAATAGCAGCATATCCATACATGGCCGTAAAAATGCCATTGCCACCAACCGGCAATGCTCTCGCGTAAATGGGCGTTAATGCAAAGGCAATCATCCTGGAAAGGATTGTACTGAGGCCATAAATAGCCRTATCACCAGCAAACTTCTTTAATACCGACATCTACTTCTTAATGATTTCAAAATTCTGATAGTTTTTCACCTCACCGGGTGTAACCGCTACATTTTCAATTTTGGCCCGGTCTGGCCCCTCATTGCACCATTCTACAAAAACTTCAAGTAAAGTATCATCACCCTCTGCTTCCAGATATAATGAACCATCTTTTTCATTCCTTACCATACCTCTAATGCCCATCTGATCAGCAACAGCCTTAGTGGTAGCCCTGAAAGATACCCCTTGCACCTTTCCTGTTATTTTAATATCTATATGTTTCGTTTCCATGTAAACTTTAAACCTTTAACGGTAATCGCTAAATTCTAATGCGCTTAACCTATTTTTTTCTTCTAAAAATTCTGACCAAATACTGTGTAGTATAACTGCTGCCGGCTTAATATCTTGTAGCATGGCCGATACCTGGCCTATTTCCAACTCGCCCTCATCCATATTTCCTTCAAACATACCCAGTTTAGCGCGTGCCTTTCCCAGAAGATGCTTCAATGCCTCAACACTTGCACCTTCCGACTCTGCTTTGGCTACTGCGTCTGCAAATTCATTTTTCAATAACCGTACAGGGACCAGTTTTTTCAGCGTCAGCTTAGTATCTCCCTCCATTGCCTCTACTATCCTATGTTTAAAACTGGGATGAGCTGAAGACTCCTCGGCAACAGCAAATGCCGATCCTATTTGCACCCCTTCGGCACCCAATGCAAAAGCCGCAAGCATTGCCCTGCCACTTCCAATCCCCCCGGCAGCAATCACCGGAACTTTAACCACAGCTTTAACCATGGGGACTAAACACATTGTCGTCGTTTCTTCTCTTCCATTATGCCCACCTGCTTCAAACCCTTCGGCCACAATGGCATCTACTCCGCAAGCCTCTGCTTTTAATGCAAATTTTGTATTGGCAATAACATGCGCCACCGTAATTCCCTTTTCTTTTAAAAACCCCGTCCAGCTGGCAGGATTTCCTGCCGATGTAAATACCACTTTTACCTGTTCAGCAACGATAATATCCATTACCTCCTGCACATTAGGATAAAGTAACGGAACGTTTACCGCAAATGGCTTTGACGTCGCCTTTTTACACTTTTGGATATGCTCCAGCAACACCTCAGGATACATAGACCCGGCGCCAATAATGCCCAACCCGCCTGCATTAGACACTGCAGAAGCCAACCTCCATCCACTACACCAAACCATGCCGGCCTGGATGATTGGATATTGAATACCAAAAAGAGATGCAATTCTATTCTTCATCAAATGCAAAGAAAAGACATTTATCTAAATAAAACTTAAAACAATCTTTCTACTCTTGATCCCAGCATTATTATCCCGCTTATCTCTTCAAAATCAACAAGGTTTATGCCCGGCCTTTTTCCCGGCTCCAGACTACCGTAACGCTGTTCAACCCCTAAAAACTCAGCCCCGTTAATGGTGCCCCATTTTAAAAGATCATCAAAGTCAATTCCAAAATTGATTTGCAGGGTCTGCATCTCTGCAAATATGCTCAGCCTGTTGTTACTGGCTAAACTATCTGTCCCCAGCGTAATYTTAACCCCGGCAGTCCTCAGGATATCTACATCCGGGAGTCTGTTTTCTATATACAAATTCGCATTCGGGCAAAGGCACCAATATAAATTAGGATGATATGCTTCTGCAAATTCAACATCTGCTTTTGAGGTAAAAGTATTATGTACCAACAGTGTTTTCTGTTTACCAGATAACAGTGGTAAAAATGTTTGTAAAGATGTTTTACCAGAGGCTTCATAAAAGTCAATATCCAGGCCCAGAACTTTATACAATTCCAAAAATCCCCCTTCCTTGCGCTCAAAAAATAGGTTTTCATCTTCCGTTTCCTGATTATGAATGCTGAGCAGCTCACTACTGGTTTCACCATTACTACGCAGCTCTTTAAATAACTCAGCCGAAACTGAATATGGGGCATGCGGAACAATTGAGACCTTAAGGGGATCAAACTTCTCCTTAAATTCAAGTGCACGATTTATAGATTCTTTTGCCGTTAAGGGATTAAAACCCATAACTTCCAGGAAAGTATGGTAATAAATAGGGCTTCCAAGCTTGGTTCCCCTTGAAATGATCTGATTCGAAATATCACCAACAGCAACTATTCCATTCTCAAACATTTCCCTGTCCGCTCTCAGCATGGCCAGATCCAGCGCATCTTCATCAGATGTCCTCAATTTCATTATGGCTTGGACAAAACCCAATAACCCGGTACGTGTTTCTATCTGGCCTTTTAGATGCGACAATTCCAAATGGCAATGTGTATTCACAAATCCCGGCACTAATAAGCCCTCATAATGGGTTATGTCCTTTATTTTCTCTTTCCCGGCTTCCTCAGGCGTTAAAACACTGGTTATTGTACCATCAATTTCAACTCCTATCACCCCATTTTTTATTGGGGGGCTAACCACAGGAAATACGTAAGACGCAGATATATAAGAAATCATAACTACAAAGAACGGATAATAAGCGCAGAAATCTATAAATTAGTACCCGCTAAAGCTATTTTATATCAATTTGCAAAACATCAACAAGCCTATAAATGAATCGGATAGACAGACTTTTTGGAATACTTGTCCTACTTCAGACAAAAAAATATGTTACAGCCGACAAAATTTCGGATCAATTTGAGATCAGCATCCGTACCGTTTATCGCGACATTAAAGCACTTACTGAACAGGGAATTCCAATTAGCTTCGAGCAGCCAAAAGGCTACTTCATTGTCCAGGGATACTTTCTCCCACCCGTATCGTTTAATTCTGAAGAAGCCAATGCTTTATTAATTATGGAACGTCTGGTTTCCGGCTTCACCGATCAATCTATTCTTAAACATTATACCACTGCCTTAAATAAGGTCAAAGCGGTATTGCGCAGCAATCAGAAAGAGAAACTGGAACTGCTGAACAACAACATGATACTGCAACTGCCCGATTCAATAAAAAATGAATTTGAATACCTTTCGGCCTTACAAAACGCCATTTCCTCGCAGTGCATCATAGAAATTGCATATACAAACAACAAAGTGCAAACCACTAAAAGGGAGCTGGAACCAATTGGACTCATATTTTATGCATTCAGCTGGCATTTAATCGCATGGTGCCACCTCCGCTGCGAATACCGTGATTTCAAGGTATCCCGAATTGAGTCCGTAAAAAATTTAGAAATCCCATTCCGAAAAACCGAGCACATGCAATTAAGTGAGTATATGAAGCTCCTTCCAGTCAATTATTAAAATAAATTTTCTTTCTCAAAACAGACTGCCATAGGGTTGTCAGTTGCCCTCATTTACTTTKTTCTACAAAACAAAAAACAAAGTTATGAGCAGAATTAAAATGTATTTAAAGGAACTGGAACAAGAGGCTTTAACCACGCGCAAAATGTTGCAAAGAGTGCCAACTGATAAGTTTGAATGGCAGCCACATGAAAAAAGCATGACCATTAAGCGACTGGCCACTCACATTGCGGAACTGCCAACCTGGATTACAATGGCCATCAAAACCGACGAGCTTGACTTCGCCGATAACCCTTATCAACCTGCTGATGTAAATACTACTGAAGAATTACTGGCTTATTTTGAAAGTTCACTGGCCGATGGCAGATCTGAGCTTAAAGAAGAAAACGAAAGTCTTTTAGATAAGGACTGGACCTTAAGAAATGGACAACAGATTTATAGTGTTGAACCTAAAGCAGATGTAATCCGAATGAGTATTAATCAAATTATCCACCATAGGGCTCAACTAGGGGTGTTTTTAAGGCTTCTTAACATCCCAATTCCAGGAAGTTTTGGTCCCAGTGCTGATGAAATGGATTTTTAAAATGATTTGCTTTATTTTAAAATGGGGTCATTTTGTGATCAGAATGACCATGCTTTTCTTCCTAAAATAAGTTGCTTAAAAATATTTTGATAGCATATTTGGTTATAAATTGATTCCTTTGTAAAAAAGAAATCAATTTATAACTCCAATATCCATGTCTGATTCTAGCATCCGATTAAATAAATACATTAGTGAAAGCGGTTTATGCTCCCGTAGAGCGGCCGACAGATATATTGAGCAAGGCAATGTATTTATCAACAGCAAACGGGCTAAGGTTGGCGACAAGGTCATCTTTGGAGACATTGTTACGGTTAACGGACAGACTATTGAACCTAAAGAGGTCGAGAACTCTGTTCTTATTGCTTACAACAAACCTGTTGGCATTACCAGTACTACTGAGGCTGGTGTGAAAAGCAATATTGTTGACCATGTAAATCATAGTGAAAGGGTATTCCCGATCGGGCGTCTGGATAAAGACTCTCAAGGCTTAATCTTCCTTACCAATAACGGCGACCTGGTAAACAAAATACTCAGAGCAGGTAACAATCACGAAAAAGAATACATAGTTACTGTAAATAAACCTATTACTGAATCATTTTTAACCGGCATGGCCAAAGGTGTACCGGTATTGGGCGTAATGACCAAAAAATGTAAAGTAACTCAGGAAAGTCCTTTTGTATTTAAGATCATACTGATTCAAGGGCTAAACCGACAAATCAGACGGATGTGCGAGCATTTTGGTTTTGAAGTAACCAAGCTGGAACGTGTTAGGATCATGAACATCAGTATAAAAGGCATTCCTGTTGGCGAATGGCGCGAGCTCACCCCAGCAGAGCAGACTGAGATATTTAACATGGTTGCAAAATCAAGTTCCGAAAGTGCCGCTCCTAAAAGAGTAAATAAAAAACCTAAAGCCAGGGCAGAAGAAGATTTATCCGAAAATGTAACTCCAAGAAAATCTTCAGGCAAACCTGGAGGCCCTAAAAAACCTAATAGCAAGGCATCGTCAGGTACGGTAAGCAGAGCAGATCGTCCCGCTGGTGGCAAAGGTAAATCAGCACCAAAATCTGCCGGAGGTTTCAAATCCGCTGCTTCAAGTACTGACTGGAACAAAAACAACGGACCAAGCAAAAGACCGGTAAGACCAACAAAAGGCAGATCCGGTGCCCCGGCTGCAAAAACCAGAAGTCCCAAACGCTAATAGTTGCTGGTTTCAGCTACCCTCCGCGTTGAAATGAATTATCAATGACGGGGAAAGAATATTTTTTAGGTAGCTTTGCAACCAAATGCTTACTACAAAGAAAACTGATATACGTTCATTAAACCTGGCGCAGCTGCAACAGCACTTTACCGCCATGAAAGAACCTTCTTACAGGGCCAAACAGGTTTACCAATGGCTTTGGGAAAAATCAGCACGCACATTTGCAGAGATGAGTAATCTTTCCAAAGAGCTTAGAATTAAGCTTGATGAAAATTATGCCATCAACGTAGTGGAGGTTAACAACTCTCAATTCAGTAATGACCATACCATCAAAAATACATTCAGGCTATATGACGGCAACATTGTAGAAGGTGTTTTAATTCCAATGGACGACCGCATGACCGCTTGTGTAAGCTCTCAGGTTGGCTGCAGCTTAACCTGTAAATTCTGTGCAACAGGCTATATGGATCGTAAACGTAACCTCAATGCTGATGAGATTTATGACCAGGTAGTATTAATTGACCAGCAGGCTAAGCAAAATTACAATGCCCCATTGACAAATATCGTTTACATGGGTATGGGTGAGCCCCTGCTTAATTATGCCAATGTATTAAAGTCGATAGAGCGGATCACCGCTCCCGATGGCTTAAATATGTCGTACAAGCGAATCACCGTGTCTACAGCAGGCATCTCTAAAATGATAAAAAAATTGGGTGATGATGGCGTTAAATTCAATCTTGCCCTGTCATTACATGCTGCCAATGATAAAAAGCGCAATGAGATTATGCCTATCAATGAGCACAATACCCTAAAAGCGCTTGAAGAAGCATTAAAATACTATTATTCCAAAACCAAAAACGCAGTAACCTACGAATACATTGTGTTTAATCACTTCAATGATGAAATTGAAGATGCCATGGAACTTGCAAAGTTCTGCAAACATGTTCCCTGCAAGGTTAACCTGATTGAATACAATCCGATTCAGTTTGCTGATTTTGTGAATGCTGAAGGCGATAAAATCGATGCGTTCTCTAATTACCTGAAAAGCCAGGGCATCACCACAAATATCCGACGCAGCCGCGGTAAAGATATTGATGCGGCTTGTGGTCAGCTCGCCGTAAAACAGCAAAATTAATCATCAGGTCCAGCCACTTAAATCCTAAAAAGGGAAAAACTAGCGAATGAACTTAATTAAACATCGCTGTCTTTGCATAATAAATTTATCTAAGTTTGTTAAATGCGTTTGTCTCATCTGTTTTTTGCGTTCCTTTTCCTGGCATTTACGGCCTGCCGTAAATCCGAAGGAATAACTACGGATGCTAAAGCAAAGCTCTCTTTTTCTACCGACACCCTCCTCTTCGATACGGTATTTACTGCTGCAGGATCTACCAATAAACGGATTAGGGTTTATAACCCAAATGTAAAAACGGTTAACATCAGTGAAATCAAACTCGGTGGTGGTGCCGGCTCTAATTTTAGCCTCATCATAAACGGACAATCTGTTAACCAGAAATCCAACCTTCAAATTGACGGTAAAGATTCTATCAGTATCTACGTAAAGGCTACCATTGATGCAAACAACCAAACAGAACCATTTATTGCGCAGGATTCCATTGTGTTCAATACAAATGGGAACCGGCAATCTGTTGCACTTATAGCTTACGGACAAAATGCCGTTTTTTTAAACAACCAAACCATCACGTCAAACACCACTTGGAATAGTGCGCTGCCTTATATCATCTACAAATCTGTAACGGTTGCCCCACAAACTACACTAACAATCCTCCCCGGCACCAAAGTGCTTTTTCATGAAAATTCAGGAATGAATATTAAAGGAAAACTGTTAGCGACCGGCACAGCCACCAATCCCGTTTTATTTTCGGGAGACCGAATGGAAGGCATGTATGCCGAGGAACCCGGACAATGGCATGGTATCCATTTTTATAGCAGCAGTTCCAATTCAAAACTCCATTACACCCAGATCAAAAATGCAGTAATAGGCGTCACTGTCGATTCTCTTTCCACAAATAACACACCCAAACTAGTACTTACCAATAGCATCATAAAGAACATGACCATTGCCGGTCTTGCAGGCTACAATGCTGAATTGGATGCATTTAACAATCTGTTTTACAATGCCGGTCAATATCTTTTGTATGGTGTTTCCGGAGGAAGATATAACCTCAAGCAAAATACATTTGCCGGCTACAATACAAAGTTATCGCGCAGAACACCATGTCTGTATTTCTCTGATGCAGGGAGCGGATATCCCTCAAAAAATTTAAAAATCCTGCTGGTCAATAATATCATTTGGGGAAGCTTAACTGAAGAGTTTCTTGTTGATAAAAAAAGCACTGCAGCTATCGAAACGGAACTGAGCAACAACGCGATTAAAACGATGCTAAAAACCTATGAGGGCAGTTTTAATCTGTTAAATATTGATCCCGGTTTTATAGATCMCATCAAATACAATTTTCTGCTTCAGAACAATAGCGCTGTATTACATAAAGGCCGCGATTTAAGTGCCGACCCTGCTTTTAATCTTTTCTTAAACAAAGACCTTAATAACGGGCCCAGAACATTCCCTTCAGAACTCGGGTGCTACCAGCATAATTAAAAAAAAACACCTCAATTATAACAATTTCAAGATAAGGTCGTTTATGTTAATGAGAGCGTTAATTTAGATGGTAAGGGTCGGTATTCTTAATAGAAATACCGGCCCTTTACTTTTTTCACTTTTTATTGTCAAATAAGTCTTTTATTTTTTGGCAATTAAGAAATAATTCGTTCCTTTGTTACGAGAGCGTTAATTTAAGGGTCGATAATTCCATGCAAATGGACTATCGGCCCTTTATCTTTTACAGCAAATCCAATTCAATTTTACTACTTAGAGAAGTTTATAGCGATAATATTCTTTATTTCTTCCGGCTTAAATGGCTTCAATATATGCCCATTCATCCCGCAAGCTTTGAACTTGCTATTTTCATCCTGAAGTGTAGATGCAGTAAGCGCAATTATAGGAATGGTTTTAAAATACTCATCATCCAGCTCCCTTATAATACTTGTGGTCTCAAACCYATCAATACCTGGCATTTGAATATCCATAAAAATAAGGTCAAAGGTTTTTGTCATTACCTTCTCAATGGCTTCCCTACCATTTCTGGCAAATTCAAGGTCAAATCCCCATTTACTAAGTATGCGGTTTGCAATCAGAATATTAATTTCATTATCATCAACAACCAATATCCTTTTTCCAATAAATGAGGCCGGCGGTTCTACTGATTTAACAAGTCCGGTCTTTTGTGTCGCTTTGCTAAATTGAATATCGAAAGAGAATTCGGTCCCTTTTCCTTCCTTGCTTTTTACTTTAATGTCCGACTTATATAACTTTAGCAGCTTTTTGGTAATGRCCAAACCAAGACCTGTGCCTCCATACTTCCGTGATATATCAGTTTTAGCCTGAGTAAATGTTTCAAAAATGTATGATTGTTTATCCTCAGGAATTCCAATACCATTATCCTTTACCACAAAGCGCATCACCACAGCTTCTTCATTTTCGCTGACAAGCTCAATCTTTAATTCTATCGTCCCATAATCTGTGAACTTAATTGCGTTTCCAAGTAAGTTCATCAGGATCTGATACAATCTGGTCTTATCCCCAAGAATATTCACCGGAATCTGATCATCACATGCCAATGTCAGCTTGTCCCCTTTTTGCGCGGCATTAATTTGTAAGGAGTTCACAATATCGCAGGCCAGGCTTTTAATGTCTAATGGTATAGCTTCCAGTTCCAGATTACCGGTTTCTATTTTTGTAAAATCCAGGATGTCGTTAATAATATGCAAAAGGTTTTCCGCAGAAAATTTAAGCACATTCAGATCTTCCAGCTGCGATGCCTTAGGATCATTATCTATCAGCAAATGGGTCATCCCAATAACTGCATTTAATGGGGTCCTGATCTCGTGGCTCATTACAGAAAGGAACATCTCCTTCGCCTCACTCAGCTGCAACGCCTGCTCTTTAGCCTCGAGCAACTCATGCTCTATTTGCTTACGCTGAGTGATATCCGAGATCAGATCAATCTGACGTTCAAGCGAACCCTTATCATTTATAATTGGGGTATTGGAAACCGAAAGCCAGATAGATTGGCTGTCCTTGGTTTTGGCTTGTACCTCTATCTCATAAGATTCATTTTTCAGTGACTTTGCCCGGGAGCTTAAGATCAGCTCTTTATGCGCTTCGTCTTTAGAAAGCACATCGCCCAGTTCCTTGCCCTTCAGCTCGGCCAAAGAATAACCGGTTAACTTTTTAAGGGATTGGTTTATCCAGGTCGTTTTGCCTTCGGCATCTGAGATGTTAACTCCAGTATTGGTTTTACTGGCTACCAAAGACAGTACCTGCAGTTCTTCTTCTGCCTTTTTCTTTTCAGTAATGTCTATAATGATCTCCACCTCCATATCAACCTTTCCTTTATCATCCAGCACCACTGTATTGTAAATAGACAACCAAATGGGTTGTCCGTCTTTCCTATACGAAAGGAGGTCTACCGTAAAAGACCTGTTTTGTTTGATCAGGAGCCTTGCTTTTTTCAATAGCTCCAAATCCGTTTTGGGGCCAATGATCAAATCACCCAGGCGCTTCCCCTTCAAATCATTGATGGTAAATCCCGTGATCTTTTCAAAGGCATCGTTCACCCAGGTTACATGGTTATTGGCATCGCTGATCACCACCGCATTATTGATCTTACTGGCTACAAAAGACAGCCTTACCAACTCACTCTCTACCCGTTTATTTTCGGTGATGTCTCTTCCATAGGTATACCAGCGTCCCTGGCGGGCCACCATATTCCAGCTCAGCCAACGCAACTGGCCATGCTTGCTCTTTACCCTGAATTCTACATTGAATTCTTTAACCTTTTTCTTTAGTCCTTCTTCAATAATTTCYACCAACCTGCTGATGTCTTCTTTATTGCAAAACTTCCAAATACTTAGTCCTATAGATTCGGGAACCGTATAACCAAGTATACTGGTTACCGCATCATTTATAAACAGGATTTTACCTGAGTAATCTAAAATACAATGAATCTCTGGCGAAACTGTCGAAAGATTTAGCAGTTCCTCAAAACGATTGGTTTTGGCTTCCAGCTCTATTGTTTTTTTTCTTAAAGTAATATGGGTAATGGTTTCATTGGCAAGTGTTACCAAACCATCTTTCTGGTCATTGGTTAAGCATCGTGAGACTACATCAAACACTGCAATAACACCTATTTTAAAACCATTTTCATCCAGAAGTGGTGCGCCTGCATAGAAACGGACACCGGGTTTACCGGTAACCATAGGATGATCTTTAAATCTTTTATCGGTTAAAGTATCCTGTATTTCAAGTATCTCATTTCCTTTAATGGTTTCTGCACTAAAAGACACCTCCTTTGAAACGTCTCCATTGCCGATACCGATAAAGGATTTCAAAAAGAGCCGGCTTTCATCAACCAGAACAATAACCGCAATAGGTGCATTACATATTAAAGTAGCAAGCTTGGTAATATTGTCGAACTTCTCCTCTGAAGGGGTGTCCAAAATATTATACTCATGCAATACTTTAATACGCTCGCTTTCACTGGCAGACGAATCCCGGCTCTTCGATAACATTTAATTTACAACTCCCTTTCTATTTATATAGGGGGAACTTACTTACCAATTCAATTACCTTCTGTTTTACCTGCTTAAGGTTATTTTCGTCCTCAGCGTTGGTAATTACCTGGTCAATCAGATCAACAATAAGTTCCATTTCTTTTTCTTTAAATCCTCTTGTAGTTATAGCAGCAGTTCCTACGCGTATACCCGAAGTAACAAATGGAGATTTATCATCAAAAGGAACCATATTTTTATTTACCGTAATGTCGGCTTTTTCAAGCGCATTTTCAGCAAGCTTCCCTGTGATATTTTTATTTCTTAAATCAATCAGCATCAGGTGGTTATCAGTTCCACCAGAAATAATTCCGTAACCTCTTGATACAAATGCTTTTGCCATTGCCTGTGCATTTGCCTGTACTTGTTTAACGTAGGCTAAATAATCGTCACTCAAAGCTTCACCAAAAGCAATTGCTTTTGCAGCGATAATGTGCTCTAAAGGACCACCTTGTGTACCCGGGAAAACAGCCATATCTAATACTGACGACATCATTCTGATTTCGCCTTTAGGTGTTTTTAAACCAAATGGGTTTTCAAAATCCTTACCCATCATAATCATACCGCCACGTGGGCCACGTAATGTTTTATGTGTAGTTGTGGTAACGATATGGCAATGAGGAAGCGGGTTGGTTAATAATCCGCGGGCAATAAGACCTGCCGGATGAGAAATATCTGCCATTACCAATGCGCCAATTTTATCAGCTACACTGCGTACAAAAGCATAATCCCACTCTCTTGAATAAGCAGAAGCACCAACAATGATTAATTTTGGACGTTCAGCTAAAGCTAATTCTTCAAGTTTAGCATAATCAATTAAACCATCTTCTTTTTTAACTCCGTAAAATAACGGATGATACAATTTTCCTGAAAAGTTAACCGGAGAACCATGAGTTAAGTGACCACCATGAGAAAGATCAAATCCTAAAATCTTATCTCCGGGTTGAATTACCGCAAGCATTACAGCAGCGTTTGCCTGTGCACCAGAATGTGGTTGTACATTCACCCATTCCGCACCAAAAAGTTTCTTTGCGCGTTCAATAGCAATGGTTTCCACCTCATCTACTACCTGGCATCCACCATAATATCTTTTGCCCGGAAGGCCTTCAGCATATTTATTTGTTAAACAAGAACCAGCGGCTTCCATTACCTGTTTGCTTACAAAATTTTCTGAAGCTATCAGTTCAAGTCCATTTTCCTGACGGTCCAATTCCCTGTCAATCAAATCAAAAATTAAAGTATCTCTAGTCATTTATCGAAGTATATTTTTGTAAAATTAGCAATTTTCCTTCTTACTTTGATAACAAAATACCTTACTTTGTATTTCTATTGATAAAACCCCTGCATGGAAGATATTAACGGTCCATTACTACCCAACATAAACTATCCTACTGATTTAAAGCAGTATAAGGAACAAGACCTTGAACAAATTTGCAAGGAACTTCGTCAATATATTATAGATGTGGTTAGTGTAAATGGTGGACATTTTGGTGCCAGTCTTGGCGTTGTTGAGCTTACAGTAGCCTTACATTACGCATTAAACACCCCATACGATAAATTAGTCTGGGACGTTGGACATCAGGCTTACGGACACAAAATTCTTACCGGACGCAGGTCAGTTTTTCATACCAACCGGATATTAAACGGCATTAGCGGCTTCCCAAAAATCAGTGAAAGCGAATATGATACTTTTGGTGTAGGCCACTCTTCTACATCCATCTCAGCAGCTTTGGGCATGGCCGTAGCTTCGCACTATAAAGGAGAAACCGATCGTCAGCACGTTGCAGTGATTGGAGATGGTGCCATGACCGCCGGATTGGCATTCGAAGGATTAAATCATGCCGGTATTGAAAATTCAAACCTGTTAGTGATACTGAACGACAACTGCATGTCTATCGATCCTAACGTTGGTGCACTAAAAGAATATTTAACAAACATTACTACCTCAAAATCTTACAACCGCTTCCGCGATGACATTTCTAATGTGCTTATTAAGCTTTCTGAGCTTGGACCTAATGCGCATAAGTTTGTCAAGAAAATTGAGAAAAGTATAAAAGGTACGCTGCTTAAACAAAGTAATTTGTTCGAAGCGCTGAACTTCAGATATTTCGGCCCGGTTGATGGTCACGATGTGGTCCGCCTAACCCAGGTCATTAAAGATTTAAAAGAGATCCCCGGCCCTAAGCTTTTACATTGTGTAACCGTAAAAGGAAAAGGCTTTGCCCTGGCAGAGAAAGATCAAACAAAGTGGCATGCACCTGGCCTTTTCGATAAAATTACCGGAGAGATAAAAAAATCTGTTCCTGATAAACCACARCCTCCAAAATATCAGGATGTTTTTGGCCATACTTTGGTTGAGCTGGCTGAAGCCAATAAAAAAATTGTAGGTGTAACTCCCGCTATGCCATCCGGATCTTCAATGAACATCATGATGAAGGCAATGCCTGCCCGTGCGTTTGATGTGGGTATTGCAGAACAGCATGCCGTTACTTTTTCCGCAGGATTGGCCACTCAGGGGCTTATTCCATTTTGTAACATCTACTCAAGCTTTATGCAAAGAGCTTATGATCAAGTCATTCATGATGTTGCAATACAAAACTTAAATGTTATTTTTTGTCTGGATCGCGCAGGTTTGGCAGGTGCCGATGGTGCCACACACCATGGTGCTTATGATCTGGCCTATATGCGTTCTATTCCTCACATGACGGTTGCTGCCCCAATGAACGAGGAAGAACTACGTAATTTAATGTATACCGCACAGCAAGACAATATGGGGCCTTTTTCCATACGTTATCCCAGAGGAAACGGCGTTATTGTCGACTGGAAACGTCCGCTAAAAGCATTAGAAGTAGGAAAAGGCAGAAAAATCTGTGACGGCGAAGATGTCGCCATACTTACCATTGGTCACGTGGGTAACTTTGCGGTAGATGCATGCAAAGAATTGAATAGTGAAGGTATACATCCTGCACATTACGACCTTCGCTTTGCCAAACCTTTAGACCAGGCCATGCTTCATGATGTATTTAAAAGATACAAACACATCATAACAATTGAAGATGGGTGTGTGCAAGGTGGCGTGGGGAGTGCAATACTKGAATTCATGGCCGACAATGCCTACAATGCTCAGGTAATCCGTTTAGGTATTCCTGATGACTTTATTGAACATGGTGAGCAGGCCGAATTATGGGCTTTATGTGGTTATGACACAGCAGCAATTATTAATACCGTAAAAAAGATTGCCGTAAGCAGAACTACAAAAACAATGGCCTCCTAATGCCAAATGCCTCAGCGTTAAGGCATCAACCATTTGTAAAGCCAGATCCAGAGTTAATGGATCTGGTCATCAATCATCTTTCTTCCTATCACCCACTTCCCAAAGCACTCGAAAACGAAATTAAAGCATGTTTGTTTGATGTACGGGCTAAAAAAAATGAATACCTGCTTAAGCAGGGCGAAACGAGCGAATACTTATATCTCATCATTAAAGGTTTGGTAGTTGGTTATACCACACTTAAAAATAAAAAACTTACTACTTATATCTGCCTGGAGGGTGAATCTGTTTCAGCTATAAAAGGAATGTACGGCGACGGGCCCTCCGGCGAAAGTATTTACGCTGTAGAGGATTCTCATCTCATCGGCTTGCCCATACATAACCTGCTGCAGTGGCTTCAAACCTCATTTGAGCTGAACATCATCATCAGAAAAATAGTCGAATCCTTTTACAAATCTGCACACCAGCGGTCCAATCTGGTAAGAATGGGGTCAGCCCAGGAGAAATATGAATTCTACCTCAGCACAACAAATCATAATATACAGAGAATTCCCCCTCAATATATTGCTGATCTGCTGGATATAAAGCCCGAAACACTCCATAAGATTTTGAAAAAGGCGAAACAGCCAAATGAGGCTTCAGTACAAACTTATTTTGAGTTAATTGAAGATTACATGAGGGATCAGGAGGCATTTAAACAGCATGGTTTAACCCTGCCCAAGATGGCAGCCGACCTAAGGGTACCCACCCATCAGCTCTCACATGTATTAAATTTTCATTACAAAAAGAGTTTMACTGCCTTTGTAAATCACTACAGGGTTGATTATGTCAGAAGCAAGTTGCAAAACACCTCTGCATGGCAACACCTTACCATAGAGGCTTTAGGAAAAGAAGGTGGCTTCTCCTCAAGAAGTGCCTTTTTCGCTGAGTTTAAGTCACATACCGGTATGACGCCTTCTGAGTATGCCAAGTCCCGACAAAATTAAGTCCTGCATTATAAATCAGGACTTAATTCTCTTTCCTTTCCTTGCCCACCGATAACCTATTGATTATATTTGTTAATAATAAATAAACTTATTTATACCGAATAATTAAGTTCAACGATAATTTTATTGCGTCCAAGAAATGGAAACCTCAGAAATCACCTGGTTAAATGCCAACAAAACCTACAAAAAATGCCCCTATTGCAAACAAGGAGACTTAGATTCGAGAGTTAAAAGAGGCACTTTAGTTAAATCATTTTTATTTTGGCTTGACCTGAAAAGATACGCATGCGGATCATGTGGCCGTAAGGTTTACATGGTTGGCAAAAACGAAAAATAGTACGTCTTATTTGTGGATGTATATTTGCAATTTAAATGATTCCCCTACATCATTCGGTTGTACCAATCCTATCGCCATAACTGTGTAGTACTGCCCCGCTGTTAAAACAGTACTGCTCAAAGTGCTCATGACTGTTCCTTCAGCAGCATTCTTTGTATCAAGAGAATAAGTTCCCGKGGTAATTTCCGTAAAACTGCTAACCGCTTTATAAGATTTGTCAGTAACCAGATTTGTCGTATCATTATTCAAAGACAGATCAAGCGCAGGGGCATCGGGCGATAAGTTTACAAATCTTATAAAAGCCTTTTCAGTGGAATAAGCATCAGGCGTATCTGAAATCAACAGCCCATCCATGTTCTCGTTTTTGTTAATTACAAAAAAAGAATAGGCCTTATTGGTCTCTATTGCTATCGTTTTGCTCAGCAGCGCCGTTAGGTCGCTTTCTGCAGTAAACTTTAGGGTATGGTCTCCTTCAGTCAGGGTAGCATATGGAATTACACCTCCAAATGGCAAAGCGCTCTCAATTACTTTTGTCCCATCCAGATAGGCATTATAAGTAGCCAGGGTAGGCGATGCATTGATAATCGTTAATGAGGAAAGGCCCGTGGTGTCTGCCGCTTCTTTTTTGCAGGAACTGAATAACATGATAGCCAGGGTAATCATCAAAAAAACAAACAATACATCCAGACCTTTATTGGTCTCATTTTTAAAAATATTCATAAGAGTTTATTAAAATTTATAGATTTTTTCCATTAACATATGCCTGCAGCGTATGGCGGTATCCCTCTCCAATGGGTATTTCGGTACCAGCAATAATCACCTGTGTCTTTTGTACAGATTCAATCTTTTCCAGAGAAATGATGTATGATTTATGAATGCGCATAAACCTTCCCGAGCTTAACTTTTCCTCTACCCCCTTCAGCCCCATCCTGGTAATTACCTGTTTGCCATCCTGTATATTGATCCGCACATAATCTTTAAGGCCTTCAATAAAAGTGATGTCCTGCATCCTCACCTTAACAAGGGAATAATTTGCATTTACAAATACATGATCATTTTCCGGTTGAGCCGGTTTAGGCTTTACCTGCCTCACCTGATAAAGTTCTCGTGCTTTTTCAACTGCTTTAAAAAATCTCGAAAACTGCACCGGTTTCACCAGATAATCCACCACATCCAGATTAAATCCGTCTAATGCATGTTCGGGATAAGCAGTCACCATAATCACCATTGGAGGTTGTTTCAACGAGCGCAACAACTCTAAACCGTTTATGCCCGGCATCTGAATATCCAGGAACAGCAGGTCTATCTGTTGCGCCTTTATCAGATCAAATAACTGCATCGGACTGCGGATAGAAGCAACCACATTTAGATAGGGTATTTGCCGTACATTATCTTCCAGCAGCTTCAGCGCCGGGCTTTCATCATCAATTAATATACAATTCATTTATAAGTTGATTTGAAGTTTAGCTACGTAGGTATTATCGGTTTCTTCTATTTTTAATGCATGGTTCTGAGGGTAAATCAGCTCCAGCCGCCTGCGCACATTGGCCAGTCCAATTCCCGAATCCCTTTTATCTGATGTTGATGGCCAGGTTCTTACCGGCGCAATCCCGTTCATTACTTCCATATAAAGCTTACTGGATTCAACGGCAATCGAAACATCTATTATCGGATCAGGAAGCATCCCTATCCCGTGTTTAAAGGCATTTTCTACAAAGGGGATTAAAAACATCGGTTCAATCCTATATTCATCAGTTATCCCCGATAGGTAAAGGTTTACCTGAATATCATCGCCAAACCTTAGTAATTGCAAGTTGATGTAGTTCTTCAGGTATTCTGCTTCTTCTGTAAGTGTGATCTTGCCTTCGTCACTATCATAAAGCATATAGCGCATTAATTGCGACAAACTGATCAGCGAGGGTTCTATCAGTTCCGGTTTCTTTCTCGACATATAAACCAGCGTATTCAGCACATTGAACATAAAATGCGGGCTGATCTGAGAGGATAAAAATTCCAGCTCGGTTTTCAGTTGAATGTTTTCAAGTTCCTTTATATGTTTATCACGAATGACCTTATCCATATAAAGACGGTAACTGAAGCTAACCACAATCACAAAAGTGAAGGGCAATACATTCATGAAGGGTTTCGGATGGGCCATCCGCCGATCCGCAAACCTGGGCATTTCAGGATGCAAAAAGTGATTTGCCAGCATAAACAAAAGCAAGGTCACAACCAGCAGCAGCACATAAAAATACATGCCATTCTTTTTTTCTCTTATCGGATAAATCACAAAACTGTGTACATAGAAAATGATAATGAGCAAAATATTAGAAAGGAACAGGTTTTTAAGCATGTCATTTCTAAATTCTGGCGGGGCGCCTCCAAATCTCGATAGAAATGGCAAACTCAGTACCAGCAACCAAATGAGCAAGGGGGCCATAGCGCTTATTAAGCGCCAGTATTTCGAATTCTTCATTACTGATACACCCGTAATTTTAAACTGTCAGCCTGCATGGAGGTAAAAATGCCCAGCCCATTCACAATGTTGGTATAAGGGTTGGTCAGGTTTAATGAACTGCCGCCATTGTTATTTAAAGCATCGCTATATTCTTTATTGATATGAAACAGCAGCACCCGGTAATTACCCAGGTAATTAAAGGTCATCTGCTGGGTCTGAAAGGACGAAACCTGTCCCAGAATCACTTCGGTGTCTCTGTATGACCCGTTATTTCTCGGATTTGTGCTTGTCCTGCTGGTCTCCGTATTCTTCAGCACTATCATATAATGTCCGCCGGTAGTATTGTTCCAGCTCAGGGTTATCGGAACAAAAGTCGCAGGCGTTGTTCCAAAATCCATTACCGGTACTTTTTGAAGCGAATCAGAAGTCACAAAGCCTGTAGGTTTATCAGGCACCGTAGTTTCTGAGCTGATCGTTTTATTGTTATACTCAAAACTGAGTGAATAGGTCTTATGTTCAGTTATAAAAGTCGTATCACTGTAAACGTAGTTTCCATCGGTACGCTCCGAGAGTTCAACTGTTTTGGCGCCGTCTGATATTTTTAGCTTTAAATCGGTAAGGGGAAAACCCAATGAGATGGTATCATCAAGGTATTTTTGATAATAAACCTTCACAAGGACCGATTTTCCGGGTACCAGGTAACCTTCTACCACGGGTCTGGAATAATCATCATCTAATGTGCTGTCCTTTTTGCAGGAGCATATAAAAAAAGCGGCTAATGCAACGGTAAGTAGGGTAGGTATCTTTATTTCCATTTTAAGCTTAGTGTAATATTAGGGGTGAAACCAAGGTAATTTACATTAGAGGTAAGCACCTGATTGTTTACGATTGAGTATTGTTTATACCAAATGTTTGATCTGTTATAGATGTTGAAGAGCGAAAACCCGATACTCCCGGTTTTACGGCTGTCAATTTTTATCAGATCATAGGTAACCGAAGCATCTAACCTGTGGTAGGCCGGCATGCGGGCCCCGTTTTTCTCGCTAATGGTTAAGAAAGTGTGGCTTCTGCCGGAATAATCATTAACCGTATAGCTGGTCAAGGGCGCAGTATAAGGCTTTCCTGTGGCATAGATCCAGGTTGCAGAAAAGGTCCATTTACCGTTATGATAAACGTTAACCAGCTTAAATTCATGGCCGGTGTCCTGATTTGCAGGGAACTCTCCCCCATACACCTCAAAATTATTTACTGCCTTTGAGAGGGTATAACTCAGCCAGCCGGTGTATTTGCCGTGTGTTTTTTGCAATAAAAACTCAACTCCTTTTGTATAGCCGGTCCCATTGTAAAAATGTTCTTCCAGTGTCCCGGCCGACCCCATCCTCCTGCCGGTTTGTCTTTGCGAATATTCACTCAGGTTATCCAGGCTTTTGTAATAACCCTCTACATCAATCAGGAACTGGTCTGTTTCATAACTAAATCCGGCTATGTAATGCAGGGCAGAGCTTACCGGAATAGTACTTCCGTTAGAAAGCACCCAGAAATCTCTGCTGCCTGCCAGAATATCTTCTTTAATTACCCGGTTTGTAAACTGATAGAATTTTCCGGTTGAGCCTTTAAGTGTAAAGCGATCTGTAAGCGTATAAGTTGCCGAAAACCGGGGTTCCAGATATACTTTTCCCGTAAGGTCATAATAGGTACTGCGCAAACTCGGATTCAACTGCAACTTACTTACGGGATTAATCTCCAGTTCGGCATACCCGCCACTGGTAAGCGCTTTTGTATGCTGGTTAATCAAGGTACTGGTATCATTTAAACTGTTCTGGTAAGAAACATTTTGTCTGGATGCAAATCCGCCAAACAACACCTTTAATTTACCCGCAGCCTGCCATTCCCAGTCAGATTTCAAACTAAAGTCTTTAAGGTTGTTCTTTTCAAATGTCCCTGTCGAGATTTCCTGGTCAACCCCTTCGCTATCCTGAACGGTTATGGTATTGCTGTTGTCTCTGTCACTATGATAGGTCGAATAACTGAGCAACGTATTGGAATATAACCTGGAGTTCCATCGGCTCGACCACTTCAAGCTCGATCCCAGGTTGCCATAAGTTGTTTTATCGGTTGAGCTGATACTACCACCGCCCGACAAGAACGAAGGCAATGCGACATCCCTGCTGTTGTCAAGGTTATCATTTCCCTGGTAAATACTCCACGAAAACCTGTTCTTGTCATCCGGGGCATAGGTATATTTGGCATTCAGGTCATAAAAAGACGACGAGGGTACGGTAGCAGTTGTAGCACCTCCGCCAAAACCTCCGCCTCCGCCACCCGGGGGGCCGCCTCCCATGCGTCCACCCCCTGGTCCGGAAGCAACAGTTGTGCTGCTGTTGAATTTATTGAAGATCTTGTTATATAATGGTCCCTGATAGGAGTGCCTGTAAGCCAGCAACAGCGTTGATTTACTGTTGATCGGTTTTTCCAAAAACACATTCGCACTGAGTAAGCTCAGATCTCCGGCAATATTGGTTTCTTTATTATTCCCTTCTTTGCCTACTATATCGGTAACACTTGATAATCGCCCGCCATATTTTGCGGAGAAACCTCCCTTATACAAAGTCACATCTTTAACGGCATTACTGTTAAATGCACTGAAAAATCCATACAGGTGATCAACCTGGTAAACCGTAAAACCATCAAAAAGCACCAGGTTTTGGTCAGGAGTGCCTCCCCTTACATATGCACCCGATGAAGATTCGTTACTGGCACTAATACCCGGCATGAGCTGAAATGACCTGAGGATATCCTTTTCTCCAATGTTAGGGAGTTCTTCAAGTTTTGACGGAGAAATCTGCAGTACACTTACCCTTCGCTTGTCGGTACTCATCGCGTTGTCTCTTCTTTTATCGGTTATGGTTACCTCATTTAGTGATTTTACCGCCGGAAAAAGTTCTATAATAACTTCTGCTTTAATGTTCGCTTTATTTAATGCGTATACATCCGGGCGGTAACCGATATAGTTTATATCTAGTACACAGGTATCCGAAGGCACGTTTAAAAGTGTAAAATAACCATCGGCATTGGTCGCTGTACTGATACCCGTATGACGAACTTTTACAATTGCCGCAGGCAAAGATTCGCCACTGGCATTGTCTACCACCCTTCCTCTTATTTTAAATGGTTCCATCTTACTGCTTTCTACTTCTTCTGCCTTCAGCAGCGCTGTTTGGTTTAACGGCACTTCTTTAAACACCGGTTTATCACCGGCTATCTTTTTTAAACGGCCCACATCTTCCGGCTTGCGGATGATGTAAATGTTCTGATCCGGATCCAGCCAGTAATACAATTTATTCTCCCGGCAAATCTTTCCCAGCACATCCTTTACCGGTTCATTCAGGTAACGGTCTGTTACCATATAATCTTTAAGCATCTCAGGTTCATAAATGATCCTGGTCTTGCATTTCAACGAAAGGGTATCCAGCATCCTTGCCATAGGCAGGCTGTAAAACCCATCAATTGTGGCCTGCGTTTTTAGCGGGCGCTGCGCCCAGGCACTAATGCTCATGACGCCTGTAAATCCAAGTAACAGTAAAATTCGCTTCATATTCTGGAAGCGAATTTTATAAATTCATATGTTAACAAATGTTAA
The DNA here is from genome assembly GCF_056397585.1 of Pedobacter sp. 05L430. Taxonomy (NCBI): domain Bacteria; kingdom Pseudomonadati; phylum Bacteroidota; class Sphingobacteriia; order Sphingobacteriales; family Sphingobacteriaceae; genus Pedobacter; species Pedobacter sp. 05L430. The sequence goes on from NZ_JBFTNT010000020.1 coordinate 32,045, forward strand.
TTGAGATCAACGGGCTAAATTCATAGGTTAAGACTCTATTTTCTGCGACAATTGAGTTCATAAAAAATCACTACTCGTACCTTAACGCTTCTATAGGATCTAATTTTGATGCCTTCAATGCCGGATAATAGCCAAAGAAAATTCCCGTTATCGCACAAACCAAAAAGGAGATTACAATAGAGAATTCAGAAATTACCGTCGGCCAGTTCAACGAAGCCGGAACAATCAGGGCTGCCGAAACGCCCAATACCACACCAATTACCCCGCCGGTTACACTAATCACAATAGCCTCTATCAGGAATTGTAATAAAATATCTATACCCCTTGCACCTATCGACATCCTTAAACCGATTTCCCGGGTACGCTCTGTAACCGAAACATACATAATGTTCATAATTCCTATCCCTCCAATTACCAGCGAGATACTGGCAACAGCGGTTAGCAGCGCAGTCATCATACTGCTTGTAGAATTCATCATCGTCATCAATTCCGCCTGTGTTCTGACCTGAAAGTCATTGTCCTCAGCATCTCGTAAACGGTGCGTTTCTCTAAGTGTACTGGTTATTTCTGCAACCGCAGCGTCCGAAGCAGCTTCACTGGTTGCCGATGCATAGATCTGTCCAAAATAAATGGATGATAAAATCCTTTTCTGAACCGTCGTATACGGGGCAATAATGATATCATCCTGATCCTGGCCAAAGTTACTTGTACCTTTTGGCGTTAGCACGCCTATGACCTGGAATGGGATTTTACCAAACCTGATGATCTTGCCAATCGGATCTTCTCCGTTGGGGAACAGGTTATCAACCACTGTTTTGCCCAGTAAACAGACCTTGGCCGAGGACCTCACGTCTTGCTCGGAAAATATGATCCCTTCTTTAACGGATAGCTTTCTGATATCCAGGTATTCCGGGCTCACTCCCTGAATAGAAGTAGGCCAGTTGGCCGCACCGTTAATGGATTGTCCGCTTGAAGATGCCAGCGGAGAAATTTCTGCAATATTAACAGCATTCTTTTTCAGGGCATCTACATCCTTAATGGTAAGCGTTTTAAGACTGCTGCCCATCATCCTCGCGCCACCGGGTTCATTGCTGTAGGGCATAATGGTAATCATATTCGAACCCATGCTAGCCAGCGAAGCATTGATACTTTGCTTTGAGCCTTCGCCAATAGACATCATCGTAATTACTGATGCCACGCCTATAATAATGCCCAGCATGGTCAACAGTGCACGTAGTTTATTGCGTTGCAGGGCTTTAATTGCCAGTCTGATGAGATTAATAAATTTCATAATTTTCTTCTTAATAATCGTCTGTCGCAGGCAGAGAAGCCAAAGCTTCTTTTGCCCAGCGAATGTGTTTATTCATCGAATCTTTTTGAACCTTTCCGTCCCTTAGCATCACTGTGCGGGTACTAAATGCAGCAATATCCGGCTCGTGGGTAACGAATACAATGGTTTTACCGTTTTGATTCAGCTCCTGCATAAGCGACATGATCTCGTAAGATGTTCGTGTATCCAGGTTTCCGGTAGCCTCATCCGCAAGGATCATAACAGGCTCGTTTACCAATGCCCTAGCAATCGCAACACGCTGCTGCTGTCCGCCCGACAACTGGTTTGGCATATGATCAAACCTTCCATCAAGCTTAACCGCCTGTAAGGCTGCAATAGCGCGCTCTGTCCGTTCTTTGGTACCAATAGTGGGGTTATACAGTAATGGGAGCTCCACATTTTCAAGCGCAGAGGTACGTGGCAATAAGTTGTACGACTGGAAAACAAAGCCAATCTTATGGTTCCTTAATTTTGCCAGTTCGTCTCTGGTCAGCTCTTTTACGTTTACATTATCGAGCATATAAGTTCCCTCTGTAGGCTTATCCAAACAGCCCAGCATATTCAGCAAAGTGGTTTTACCAGACCCGCTGCTCCCCATTATGGTTAAAAACTCGCCCGAATCCACATCAAATGAAACCCCCTTTAAGGCCCTCACCGTTTCGGTACCCATTTTAAACTCACGCTTTACATTTTCTATTTGAAGGATCTTGTTGCTCATCGTCTGTTTCCTCCTGGTCTTTTTGGCATAAATGGACTTGAAGCTGCTGCTGCCGGCATTCCTGCCGAACCGCCCTCCATACCACTGATCACTACATCATTTGCATTCAACCCTTCAAGTACCTCTACATGTGTATTGTCATTCAACCCGGTTTTTATTCTTTTCTGAATAAGCTTTTTGCCTTGTAATACCCACACAAAAGAAGGTTCCATCTTTTCTGTTTCTCCGGTTGGCGCTTTCAGTTGCTTAGTCGCGCTGGTGTCCTTTCTCATCCTGCCTTTACCGCCTTTTCTCCCCATTCCCCTGCCTGGCAATGGCACAATTTCATATTCTTTAAGTAAACTCGAATCCGGATTAAATTTTAAGGCCTGGGCCGAAACCAGCAAAGCATCATTTACCTCTTTGGTGTAAATTATAATGTTCGCAGTCATGCCGGGCTTTAGTTTCTTATCATCATTTGGCGCATCAATCAGTGTGGCGTAGGTAACTACGTTTGMTGATATGGATGGCTGTAACCTGATGTCCTTTACTGTTCCGTTAAAAGTATCGTCTATAAAGGCATCAACGGTAAAAGTTGACCGCTGACCTTTAACTACATTGCCTATATMTGCCTCATCCACCTTTGCCTGAACCTGCATTTTCGTAATGTCTTTGGCAATGGTAAAAATTGTTGGTGTATTAAAGCTCGCCGCAACGGTTTGCCCTATACTAACGCTTCGCCCTAATACTACCCCATCTATTGGAGAATAGATCTGTGTAAAGGAAAGGTTCCTTTCTGCCGATCTCAGCTGTGCCTTTGCATTACTTACATTAGCGGTTGCCACCTGCAAGGTATTTAAAGCCTGATCGTATTCTGCTTTGCTGATTGATCCTGTTTCAAACAATTGCTTCTGGCGACTAAAGTTTGCCTGCTGATAGGTCTGGTTACTTTGAGATTGTGCCAAACTGGCTTTCGCCTGATCAACTGTGGCCTGTATCAGTGTCTTATCCAATTCTGCAAGTAACTGTCCTTTCTTAACGGTTGAGTTAAAATCGGCATATAATGCAGAAATGGTTCCCGATACCTGCGTACCTACGGTAACGGTATCCACCGGCTGCACCGTTCCGGTAGCAGTTACACTTGTTGAAATTGAACCTCTCGAAGGCTGCTCTTTGGTCAGCATTACGGGCTGTTCCTTAGTCCTCAAAAAGAAGTACCATACTAAACCAAGTACAACTATAATGGAGATAATGATTAGAATAATTTTTCTGGACTTCATGACTTATAATTTAATGGGTGTTCCTAAGTAAAACTCATAGATTCTTGCAGCCAGAGCTGCATTATATTTTGCTTGTATGTACGATTGCATGGCCTGTACATATAAATTCCTTTGCTGGTAGAAGTCTACAATATTGGCAACCCCAATCTTTAATTCCTGATTGGCAATACGGTACACTTCCTGGTTAAATTTCAATTGCTCTGCTGCTGATGCGAACTGACCCTGGGAATTCTGCGCATTGATGTAGGCTTTCTCTGTATTCAGGGCCAGCGTGGTCTTTGTGTTTTCCAGAGCTAGTTTAGATTGCGCGATATCAATCTTTGCTTTGGCAACATTGGTTTTATTTTGCCTTTTTGTAAAAATTGGGATGGACAAGGTTAAGCCCGCCTGCTGATAAAAGTTATTATCAAACTGTCTAAAGGCATTGTAGTTTGGGTCTTTCGCATAACTTGTCCCCATGCCTGCACCCAGTGTTAACGAGGGCAGATAACCTGCTTTCGCTTTGGTAAGCCCAAGGTCCGAAATCTGTACACCCAGTTCTGCATTCTTTATTTCCGGGCGGTTTTGCAAAGCATATTGCTGTACGGTGCTCAGATCGGTGATGCTTCCTGTCGAAATTACAGTATCTGGTTTTACTACATCAAAATCTTTAGCATCAGGTAACTGCAACAACTGCTTTAGGGATATTTTATCCTGGCGCTGGGTATTCTGCGAAGTCGTCAGGTTGTATTTATCCGATGCCAGCTGTGCCTCAAACTGTGCCACAACTTTACGGGCCACCGATCCTGCCGCAAACTGGCGTTTTGCCTGTTCAAGCTGAGCCTGGGATGTTTTTACCAAGTCCTCATTGTAAATGATACTCTCCTTATCTACAAGTATACTCAGGTAAGCCTGCGTAATCTGTAAGGTGATGTCGTTTTCATTTTCCAGAATGGCGAAGTTGGCCGACTGGACGGACAAATCTTTTTGCTTTATGTCTGTTTTAAGGTAGCCTCCTTTATATAGCGTCCACGAAGAGCTTAAACCATATGACCCTGAATAATTAAGGCCACCGGAATTCCCATTGGTAGCCATGTTATAATGATTAAAGGATTGCGAAGCCGAGCCATATAGATCAGGCAGCAATGCCGATTCTGCCAGCAACTTATCCTGCTGGGCGCTTTGCTTATCCAGTTGCAAACTCTTAAGCTGAATATTATTTGTCTTTGCGTACTGCAGGCATGCTTCCAGATCCCAGACCGGCGGCAAAACTTTTAATGCGGTATCCTGACTAAAGCCCCGGAGGCTAAAACAGGTGACGGCTAAAAGCAGCAGGATTTTCATTGTTAATTTTGACATATCTCTATATAAAAAACCGTATTAACTGGTCAAATCAACAGCTATTTAGCCTCTAAAAAAAACGCGATAGACCGGCATATCAAACACATCGACGGAGGGCTGTTATGAATCGACGGAAACATTTGCACTTATCTGGATAGGTTCCCTACCTTGTACACACTTAATAATCATTAAATTTTAAACCAATGGTTTCCCTAAAAAGCCGTTCCTATCTTAGCATATTAC